>JAAYRE010000079.1 GCA_012518935.1 Clostridiales bacterium | reverse complement strand
TGCTCTACTGTACGTTCTTAAGGAAAACAGAGTATAAATTATCCCTACCGGAATATGGAGAGGTAATTGTTGATAATCACATCTGTTTGGCTCTTGTTTTACTGTACTCAAGAAATTTTGTTCAGTAAAATCAAGGTTATTTGTGGGATTCTATGCAATTAAAAATAGCTTCATTAAAGGTGTAAATGGCAATAGAAGATGCACTATTTGGCAACTGAAAATGCAGTTTTTCTAGTTGATACCCTCAGGAGTAAAACCCGTAAGTATAATACATGACTCCTTTCCTAGCGTAGATGACAGGATCGGGGAAGTAGCAGCATATATGCTTTTGAAAAATTATCCTTCTTCAATTATTGAGAAATTCTATGGTATATGCGATGAATATGATTTTTTACTGAATCCTGCAGAGTTCAAAGAAGATTTATTTCAATTAGAATGGTTATTGAGATATTCTGATAACTTATGTGAAAAGTTAAATGAATGTAGTATACAAAAGCAAATAATTATTAATTCAATTGAAAAAGCATTTATGGGGAATTCACTTAGTGAACTTCAATTAAAGAGGTTATTTAGAATATATCAGATTATGGAGAAACATTGATATGTTCCCGCCTACCGATAGTGTAAAAAGAGCCATTGACATATTCCCGATTACCGACAAAACAGAAAAAAGCAAAAAAGTAGTAAGAATAATAGAAAACATCAATCCACCTCGCTCGTTACATGTGGAGACAGTGGTATTGATGTCAAGGGTAAAAGAGTGAGTGCCTCAAAAGTGTGCCGTATTTACGGGCTTTTTAACGATTGTAACATCAGAGCACAGAATGAATTTTGACCGCAAAAACACCTCCGAGGGAACATATCAACCGTTTCTTTCATAGGGTTGAGGTTGTGATTTAGATGTCGAGACGACAACTCATTATTTGAGACATTAATGGCATAGAAATAAACAAAATCCAGATAGACAAGTGTGTCTGTTATCAAAATACGGTATTTCTCGCTTTGTGTCGTGTTAAAAAATGTTGGCAGACTCTATTATGGCATAGAAAGGAGGTCACCAGTATGGATCAAGTCAAGATAGGTTCTTTTCTTAAAGAACTCCGAAAAGATCAGAACCTGACACAGGAGAATTTGGCTGAACAGCTCAATGTCTCCAACAGAACAATATCTCGATGGGAGACTGGAAACAATATGCCGGATATCAGTATGTTGATCGTGATAGCTGATTTTTATGATGTAAGCATACCTGAAATTATCGACGGAGAAAGAAAAGGCGAGAATATGAATCAAGAGACAAGAGATACTGCTATTAAAATGGCAAAATATAGTCAAAATGAGGTTAAGACCGGGAAACAAAAAGTTATTGGGTTTCTGATGTCGGTGTTTGGTATATTCATCATTGTTTCGGCTTTAGCGATATTTCCAAATGATAGCAGCTGGGGAAGTATTTATTCTGTTTTTGGAAGTATAATTATGATAATAGGGGTTTATTTCATAACGAAATCTGTATTGGTTAAGAGGAACTTACGTATGTTGAGTGTTATCGGGTGTGTCATTCTATTGTTCGGAATCTTTACTATTTCAGATTATCTTGCAGTTACACAATTCAATCAGGTGCCCAGATTTAGTTATGAGAAATCATACAGTTCGGTTAATCCGGATGAAATTATTCATAAGACCTTATTTTATACAGCCGTTCAAAAGAATATCGGAACAGAGTATGAACGAGTTGAAATTATAAAATAGGTTCAGGAGAGAAAGAAATTAATGTGAACATTCTTCGTTTCTCATTTAATTGCATGGAGATATAATTAAAGGTTTTCAGCTGACGGTAAAATAACCGATTGCTGGAAACCTTGTTTGTTGCCCTTGGATCTTGATTTGAACATAGTTACCTGAACCTAGGGAAAATCCGTCTCATAATAGCTAAGATTATAATTAGAGGAATGAGTATTATTATAGATAAAATTAATATAATCTTTATAATCACATAAAGTATCCTATTATCTGAGCTATCTATATTAACAGGGCCATTTGCCACGTTTGGATCATCAATTATTGCTATAGTTGATGGATTTATACCAGTGATTTGTCCAGTAAGATCTGACTCTACAATATCAATTTTGTATTGCTCTTCGCTTGTCTGATTAAGGTTCTGAATACTTACTCCATTTGTATTGGCATTAACTACATTAGAATGTATAATATTAATCTTATAAGTGCTGTCACCCCTAAAAACAACGGTACCTTCCGTTGAGTTAGAATTTAATATACTATTGTTAATAGTTACAGAGCCTGTATTAGAAATTGTACCTGAAATTTGTCCGCTACCAACTGCATAACCTACTACGTCAAAGGTACAGTTACTAATAATTAAATCTCCAAGGCCATAGAAGTTTACTCCGCCACTGGAGTTACTTATGGTACTGTTTTTAACAAAAGCATAACCTGATACAGACCTAAACTGTGCAAGACTGTGCATATCAGTAGCCGTACAATTGATTATGGAAATGTTTCTTGCACCGCCTGTCACACTTTGAACAGCTATAGTTTTATCAACAACTCCCTTGAAAGTACAGCCATTAATGGTGATATTGTGGGGATAGCTGTAGCCAGCTCTTGGTGGAATCAAAGTAAAATGAATAACGTATTCAGGAGATTTTGAATTGAAATCAAAGTTAAGACCTTCTATTAACAATGTTTCTGGACTGTTAAGATTTCCATTACCATCAATCTTAATTGAATTTGTAAATGTGACAGATGCCCCAGCCTGTGGTTTTATAACTACATTTTTGTTTGGTTGCTGTGAGATGTTCAGTGAATCGGAAACCTTTCCATCTGCTATCTCAATAATAAAATTACTACCTGGGGTAAGGGTGATTGCATCTACTGCCTCTTGTGCTGAAGCATAAGTGCCAATTAGTACCCCATCTACTGTAAGCGTTGCAGCAGGAGTGGCTGCAAGGGCTTTATTCGGCAAGAAAAACAAGCATATAATAATCACTAAAAAATAAATAAATTTTTGTTTCATAACAAACCTCCATTTATAGTTTAGTATTACTATATGCTAATTAAATCTGTCTTGTTCTATATTATGACAAAATAATTCAGAATCATTTATCTATTCGACATAAAGCATACTTACCACTTATTTATCTATCATAAAGTAAGCGTTTTGAGAAAGCGTTCCTATACTCGGAAGGAGTAAGACCAACTACTTTTTTGAAAGCTTTCATAAAGTTATGGCTATCAGAAAAACTTAAGGCAGAGGCGATTTGTTTTATAGTGTCGTTGGTATCTGTTAACATGTATTTGGCCAGTTCCATTTTTTCGCGAAGGATATACTGCTTAAGTGGCAAATTTTCAATATTACTGAATAGATGGGAAAGATATTTTGCATTATAACCAAAGTGTTCAGCAATATCATAAACCTTAATATTTTTTGTCAGATTTAATTTGATATAATCAATGATATCGTTATATATCTGCCGTTTAGTATCTGAAGTCTGTATATTCTTTTTGTGAAAAAATTGATTGTGAATTTCGCATAGGATCGAGGTTGTCATATAGTCGAGAAAAGTTTTATTATAGCCTGACCGGATTGAATCTTGAAGTTGCTTCATTAGGATAACTGTTTTTTCTGGAGCTGGCAAGGCACCCTGAGTTGGGATAAAAAGCTTGTTATCCATATGCTCCAGGGAGCTAATATCTTCGTTTTGTATGATTTCGTGATAACAAGTAAAATGTAGCCAATAGAAGCTACATTCAGAGGAATTATAGCCATACCTGGTATTGTTTGGTGTAGGTGAAAGTAGCAGATGTTCACCTACGTCAACTTTGTATTGACCATTATCATCAGCAATATATAAGCAACCATCAGTCATGACTATTAATTCGTAGTCAATCAGGGGCATGGTTTCGTGTTTCCAATTAGAAGATGGAGCCTTAAACTTTCCAGTGAAACTATAGTTTAGCGGTCTATCAACTGAAAATAAATATGTAATCATCTGCTTATTCCTTTCATTATTTGTTTTATAACTTCCTTAACTATTCTAACAAAATGACACCAATTATGAGTAAGCCTACTTATGAATCTAACAAAATGACATCAAATCAATCCTTATACAGGAGATTGCTGTTTTATTCTTCTAGTAATATAGTATATTAAATCAAAGGAAAAGTAAAGAATGTTGTAAGAAGTCCATAACAACAAGCTATATTATCATTTGTTTAATCCTTAGAATATCCTTAACCCAGTATTTTAGGTGTTAAAAGGTAATTATCTAACAAAATGACACCAATTGTATCATTACACTATTTTATCAAAAATATCCAGTTGTTATAATGTTGATATATACAATAGCATTGGTAGGCTATTTAATAAGGTGGAGGATGATTATGAAGAAAAGAAAGTCATGGCTGACATTACTTCTAGCAACAATTTTATTGTTAGGTAATATTTGGACTCCTACAGTCAGTAGGGCTGAAATAATTTCTAAGCCACTTTCAGATTTTGCCATGGAGGATGTGGTAATAACAGATGAGTATTATGCTAATGCTCTTGCCCTTGAGGTAGAATACTTAAAAGCCTTAGAAGCGGATCGTCTTGTGTCCGGTTTTTTAACAACTAAAGGATTAGAGAAAAAGGCTAATCCCTATCGTGGATGGGAAAGTATGGAGATAAGGGGCCATACTTTAGGACATTACTTGACAGCAATCTCACAAGCCTATGTCAATACTAAGGATGAGGAGCTTTTGGATAGGCTTAATTATATAATCTACGAACTTCACAGAAGTCAACTTGATAACGGGTATCTTTCAGCCTTTCCAGAATACTACTACGACAATGTTGAACAGAACAAACCATGCTGGGTTCCCTGGTATACTATGCACAAGATTATAAATGGCCTTCTTGATACCTACAAATTAACAGGTAATGAAAAAGCTCTAGAGATAGTCACAAAGCTTGGTGACTGGGTATATAGTAGGACCAGTAAATGGACAACTTCCATTCATAGAAGGGTTTTAGCAGTGGAATACGGTGGTATGAATGATTGTATGTATGAATTATATAAAATAACTGGTAACGAGAACCATTCCAAAGCTGCCCATAGTTTTGATGAAGATCCACTGTTTACATCACTAAAGCAGGGTAAGGATGTGTTAAATGGTAAGCATGCCAATACTACCATACCTAAATTCATAGGAGCATTGAATCGCTATCTTACCCATGGCGAGGGTCAAGAGTTTTATCTGGAAGCGGCAGTAAACTTCTGGGACATCGTAATTAATAATCATACATATGTTACGGGAGGTAACAGTGAGTGGGAGCGTTTTGGACTTCCCAATATCCTAGATGCAGAAAGAACCAATTGTAACAATGAAACCTGTAACATTTATAATATGCTTAAGCTTTCTAGGGAGTTATTTAAACTAACCGGAGATGTAAAATATGCTGACTATTATGAAAATGCCCTAATCAATTCAATTATGTCATCGCAAAATCCCGAAACTGGTATGACAATGTATTTCCAGCCCATGGCTACAGGGTATTTTAAGGTGTATTCCACCATGTATAGTCATTTTTGGTGCTGTACAGGAACCGGTATGGAGAATTTCACGAAACTGAATGACAGCATATATTTTCATAGTGATAAAGATATTTATGTAAATCAGTATCTAAGCTCGGAAGTAACCTGGAGGGAAAAGAATCTAAAATTAATTCAAGAAACGGATATACCTAATTCTGATATATCAAGATTTACTATAGAAACCCTAGATGGAAAGACTTCTGATGTTGCCCTAAGACTAAGGGTACCAAACTGGCTTGCATCAGATGCAAGTGTAACTATAAATGATATGGCTTTTGATTATAAGATAGAGAATAGCTATATAGTAATAGACAAGACATGGTCCAATCAAGATGTGATAGAGATAAAGTTTCCCATGGAGGTTGTGGCTTATGCACTCCCTGATAATGCTAATACCATAGCCTTTAAATATGGTCCCATTGTGCTTAGTGCAGGTCTTGGTACTGAGAGTATGCTACCATCAACAACCGGTGTTAATGTTACCATTCCTACACTGGTTGATGTGAAGGATACCATTACGGTAGATAATATGAGTGTAAAGGAATGGCTTGATAACCTTGGCAATAATATGGTAAAGGTTGATGGGGAACTTAAGTTTAGTTTAAAGAATACGGATTCAGGTGAGCTGGTATTTACCCCTCATTATCTGCAACATAAAGAAAGATATGGAATCTATTGGAGAATGGTTACACCTGGAGAGCTGAATTTTGAGTTAATAATGGATAAAAAAGAGAAAGCAAGACTAGAAAGAATTACCTTAGACAGTATACCAGTAGGTAATGACCAATATGAATCCCAGCATAATGTTCAAGGAGTGAATACAAGCAGTGGACCATTTGGAGGATTAGTATACCGTGATGCCAGTCAAGGGGGATGGTTTTCTTATGACCTGAAGGTGGATCCTACAGTCAACAATAATCTACTGGTAAAATATTACAGTGGTGATGTGGGACGTACCTTTAACATCTATGTGGATGACACCCTATTAGTTCAAGAAACCCTGGGAAATCCTAATCCTAATAACTTTTATGAAAAACTATATTCAATTCCAAAGGAGCTAGTGGAGGGTAAGACTCAGATTACAGTTAAGTTTGAGACAAGAGGGGCTAGCTATGCCGGTGGAATATTCGATATCCTCCGTCTTGTTACTGATTACAGTGACAATGCCAGCCTAGCAGATCTAACCTTTGATAAGGGAAGATTGTCAGTGGCAGGAGAATCTTCAGTAGGCTTTGATGGTGAGAAGACAGAGTATACTCTTACAGTACCAAAGAATGCAACGGACGTAACAATGAAAGCCACCTTATCGGATGTTAACGGTTTATTATACCAAGATGATATTCTAATCGATGATAGCCTAGCTCAAACAATTGGCCTGGAGGAAGATGAAACCCAGCTAATGTTACTTGTTAAGGCAGAGGATCATACAACGGAAGGTAAATATACCATTAACATTATAAAGTCAGAACTGGAAGAAGCAGTTACTGAAACTTTAGCTCCAGATTCATCAGATGATAAGGATAGTGGTATAAAAGATGAAAGCAAGAATGAAGTGAATGAAGACCATAAGACTAAGGATGATAGTGGTAAGAAGGGCATGGGTAGTCCCCTTATCATAGGAATGGTTTTTGTAGTTTTAGCAGTAGGGGTGGCTATAATCATACTGTTAAAAAAAGGCAAGAGTTAAGTTAATAAGGGGTTGTTTTGACATATAAGAGGTACACAGGTGTCTATGCATTGTACAGAGTGCAGGATATACTGTGTGTCTCTTTTTATTGAATAAGTTTCGCAAGGATACACGCTCACGCAATCTTTACTTTGCCAGCAGAACAGGCTGAATTTGGCATAAGGACTTCCCAAAAGCAATTCAAAAAATAATAGTGTCTAGCATAAAAAAATCTGCAAATTGTGGAATATTATGGTATGATTAGTTTGACCAGTAGATACGGCATAAAACAAATAAATGTTTTTGATGTTTCAGGGGGAAAACTATGTATAAGGTATTTTTGGTTGAAGATGAAATCGTAATACGAGAAGGTATTAAGAACAAGATCCATTGGGAAGAAGAAGGTTTCAAAATTGTGGGTGATGAGAGCGATGGAGAATTGGCCTATCCCATGATTATTAGGGAGGAGCCGGATATTCTTATTACAGATATTAAGATGCCCTTTATGGACGGTCTAGAGTTAAGTAAGTTATTAAAAAAAGACATGCCAAATCTAAAGATAATCATTGTGAGCGGATATAGTGATTTTGGATATGCTCAACAGGCAATTGATATTGGGGTTAGCGAGTATCTTCTTAAACCAGTAACATCATCTAAGCTTATGGCAGCAGTTAAAAATGCAGCTGCCGCTATTGAAAAGGAACGATATGAAAAACAGATATTAGAACAATATCAGAACCTGGTCTATCAAAAACAGGTAGAAAAAAGAAAAGACTTCTTTAATGCTTTAGTCAGCAAAAAAATGTCTCTCTCACAGATTGTAGAACAAGAAGAGGAGCTTGGAATCAATATGGTTGCAAGTGCCTTTTGTGTGTTCTTATTTCAATTTAAAGTGCAGGAGGATATGTACGAGTATTCCAATGAAATAGTACAATCCGAAGCAAGAATGATAGGAGCCCTTAAAAAGTATCCAGATATAAAGGTATTTGAGCGAGATATGGAAGGGTGGGCCTTTATCCTACTGGGTGAGAATGAATTACAGATAAATAAATTAACCAAGGAACTATGTGAATTACTAATTGGCATATGTGGTAACAAGGTACAATACTTTGGCGGAATTGGTAGGGTTGTCCATCGTGTTCGTGATTTACAACGGTCATATCGTGATGCTAATAGTGCCTTTTCCCTCCGTTATTTTGAAAAATGGAATCAGTTCTTATCTTATAATAATGTCCGCAATATTAAGGAGCAGATGGGAAATCGAATTAATGTCAGTGAAATGAATCTTGATAAGATTGATAGAAAGCTTTTGGAAGATTTCCTAAAGCAGGGCACAGTGCATGATATTGAAGAATTTGTTAATGGATATTTTGATGGATTTGGTCCTAACTCTATGAGTTCAAGTCTATTTAGGCAATATGTCATAATTGATGGTTATTCTGTTGTAGTAAAATTCCTTGCTGATATCAAGTGCCCAAAAAGTGATATAGATAATAGTCTTAAGAATATGGACAGTGTTGCTGAGCAACTATCCAACATGGAGGACTGCCGTGAATTCTATAAATCAATACTAAAGAAAGCAATTGACCTACGCAATAAAAATAGCCAAAAAAGATATGTAGGCTTAATCGCTCAGGCAAAGGAATATATGCACCATAATTTATCAATGAGTGATCTTACACTGGATAAAGTGGCTTCTAGGGTTAATGTCAGTCCTAATTACTTCAGCTCAATTTTTAATCAGGAAACTGGAACAACCTTTATAGAATATCTAACAGATATAAGAATGGAAAAAGCAAAGGATTACCTGAGGTGTACAAGTAAAAAGATAACAGAGATCGGTTTTTTAGTAGGATATCAGGATTCTCATTATTTCAGTTATATATTTAAGAAGACACAGAATTGTACACCTTCGGAATATAGATCACAAGGTAAGGGTGAAGAATGATAAATAATATGAATGGAAAACCAGTTAAGTTCCCCTTAAGGTGGAAACTTTCTTTAGTAGCAGCTGTCATTATCATACCTATGATTATATTTTCTATTTACCAGATTGTAGCACTACATAATTATAGTACGGCATATGATATGATTGTTGGAAGGATCACTTCAGCCAATAATTATAATTTGAATTTTAAAGAAGAAATGGACGAGAGTATGTATAAGCTGGTTGTTGAAGCAGAGACTTTTGAAACCATTGATGAAAACAAGGATTTAATTAACCCCTATACTCTCATAGAGTCTGCAAAGGATGATTTTACAAAACTAAAGGAAATAACATCTAGCAGAGAAAGTCTTGACTGGATTAAACGTATTTTGCTTAATCTTGATACATTGGAAGATAGAATTAATGAGATACGTGATAATCTGCAAGAAACAGGACATTATGAAGAAAATATAGCAATGTTGGAATCAGATATCTATATTCTTACAGAGTTGTTCCAGGAAGAAATTCAATATTACATATATTATGAAACTCAGAATTTTGAAGCCATAAGGCAAATCCTTGATGAACAGGTAACCAATGTAATTGTTACCATGATAGTGGCCTTAATTGCTATTATTTTTGCATCTGTTTTAGTCAATATCTTTGTTACTGATAGCATCACAAAACCAATCAAGGACTTATGCGATAAGACAGGTTTGGTAGCTAAGGGAGATTTTACTGCCAGAATGACATGTAAAAATCATGATGAAATAGCCATCTTATCTGATAGGTTTAACGATATGGCTTTCCAACTGGAGCAGCAGGTTAAAAGCATTAAGATAGAGCAGGAAAATCTAAGACATATGGAATCAAAGTTATTACAGGCACAAATTAATCCCCATTTCTTATACAATACATTGGACACAATCATATGGCTAATAGAAGGGGATAAAAATCAAGAAGCAATTGATATAGTCGTATCTCTTTCAGAATTTCTAAGGATTGTTGTTAGTAAGGGCAGAGATTTTATTACAATTCGCGAAGAGGAAATGCATATAAAAAGCTATCTACAAATACAGCAATCTCGATATAAAGACATCTTAAGTTATGAAATTAATATTCCTGAAAAATTATATGACTATAAAATATTGAAGTTAACTCTGCAACCCCTTATTGAGAATTCATTATACCATGGTGTTAAGATGTTAAGGGCAAAAGGAAAAATAACAGTAACAGGGGAGTTAATAGATGATAATATTCATTTCCATGTCTTTGATAATGGAGTTGGCATGGATGAAGTAGAGTTAGAATCCTTAAGGAAAGAAATTGAAAGGCCCGGTAGCAAACAAAGCACTGGCTTTGGACTAGCTAATGTTAATAAACGAATTAAATTAAACTATGGTAATAATTATGGTCTAGAGATACAAAGTAAAAAAGGTGAAGGAACAGATATTTTTATTAAAATTCCGGCAGTGCTTATGGATAACAATAGAATTGAGGTAGAATATGAATAAGAAGAATATTATAATAATTTGCCTACTCTATATAATTATAATTGTTATTGCTGGCTGTAGTATTAAGCCCCTAAAAAACATAAAATACAGTGAATCTGAGGCCATAGATGATATGAATTCAGATCTAATTGTTGTTGGTTTTTCTCAGCTTGGATCTGAATCAGACTGGCGTACAGCCAATACCAAATCCATACAAAATGCCTTCACAAAGGAAAACGGTTTTTCCTTGATATTTGCCAATGGAAGGCAGAGTCAGGAAAATCAAATTAAGGATATAAGGAGTTTTATCTTCCAAGAGGTAGACTATATTGTAGTGGCACCAGTAACTGAAAATGGCTGGGACACTGTCCTTACAGAGGCAAGAGAGGCAGGGATTCCTGTTGTTATTGTGGACCGTATGATTAATACGGCTGATGAGAGTCTATATACTGCTGTTGTAGGTACTGATAAGTATGCAGAAGGTGAGAAGGCTGGAATATGGCTAGAAGAGCATCTGGAGAAGGAAAAGGAAAGGGCTAGTAATACACCTGAGGATAATGATGGAATTTCTGAAAACATAATTGAAGAAAGAGAAATGGAAGATGGAGATGAACTCCTTGATGAAATAATAAATATAGTTATCTTGGAGGGTACACCTAATTCAACAGCACAAATTGGACGTTCAAAAGGGTTTGAGGATATAGCAGCCCGTAATGAGAATTGGCGTATTTTAGCACAAGAGAACGGTGATTTTACAAAAGCAAAGGGCAAGGAAGTTATGGCAAAATACTTGCAGGAATTTGATGATATTGATGTGTTGGTATCCCATAATGATGATATGACATTTGGAGCTATAGAAGCAATACAGGAAGCAGGATTAACCTGTGGAATTAATGGTGTTATAACAATAATTTCTTTTGATGCAGTATCTGGAGCATTTGATATGATGGAAGCCGGATTAATCAATGTAGACATTGAATGTAATCCTTTACAGGGGGAACTGATTGCAGATATTATAGCACGTTTGGAAAGAGGAGAAGATGTTCCCAAAACATCATATGTGGATGGTCAGGTTTTTGAAGCAGAGAATGCAGAAAAGGACCGAATAGGTAGGACCTATTAGAATCGTAAAAAATTAAACAAAATTCATAAAAAATCAAACGAAATTATTTTCATGTATAAAAAGCAGTAAATAAAATACAAAGTCAGTAAAAATTTCCGTATTTTTCTTTCATAAGATTTTATATACTTATTATGGTATAGAAATAGTTTCTATACTATAAGTATTAAAGATTGGGAGGAAAAATCTATGAAAAAAATTATTTCTTTAGTTTTAGTACTAGTACTCGCCTTCTCCCTAGTAGGGTGTGGCAAAGACGGTAAAACCACAGAGGGTAATGACAAGAAAATAACTGTTGGTGTTGTACAGACAAATGCAAATGAATCTGACTGGCGTACAGCTAACACTATATCATTTAATGAGGCATTTGCTGATGCTGGATTTACTACTAAGATGGTTTTTGGTGAAGGTGACCATGCAAAACAGATCTCCCAGGCACAGCAACTCATCCAGGAAGAGGTTGATTACCTTGTTGTTTTAGGACTTCAATCAGCAGGTTGGGAAGATGTAGCAAAGGCAGCTAAGGAGGCGGGAATACCGTTTATTATGGCTGACCGTAAACTTGATTTATCAGAGGATTTATACACTGCTATGGTATGTTCTGATTTTGAAGCCGAAGGAAATAAGGCTGTTGAGTGGTTAAAGGATCAGGCTCTTGATAGCTATAAGATTGTTGTACTTGGTGGTGACACAGGTTCTTCTGCTCAGTTAGGTCGCTCCAAAGCAATTGAAGAAGGTGCAGCGGCAAACGGTTGGGATATTGTATTCAACCAGAACATGAAGGGTTGGGATGAAACTCTTGCAAAGCAGGCGGTTGCTGATCTTATTGCAGCCGGAACAGAATTTAATGTTGTCTATGCTCAGAATGACAACATGGCTCGTGGTGCTTGTGATGCTATGGATGCTGCAGGAATTACATATGGAAGAGATGGCGATGTAAAGGTTATCGCTTTTGATGCAAATAAGTGGGCTCTTGAGAAGGTTCTAGCTGGAGACTTCAATCTAGACGTTGAGTGTAATCCTCTCCACGGTCCTCGTATTGTTAAGCTTATTAAACAACTTGAGGCTGGTGAAACTGTAGAAAAGAATGCCTATGTTGATGAAGAGATGTTTGATACTGAAACTATTACTCAAGCCATTGTTGATGCACGTAGTTATTAACTTGATAGTTCATTCTGTTAAGAATCAGTTGATTTTTAACAAGTAATTAAGGCAAGATAATGAATGAGATGCGCGGAGCCGATTATGTGGATATTGTTCGCAGATATTAGCACCGCGCATTTCTTAAGGTAAGAACTTAATAACAATCATAGATTAATAACAGATGCTGATATATCAAGATATAGTGTCGGAATGGAGGTCTGGGTATTAAACAATGCAGAATATATTACTTACTATGAAAAATATTTATAAAAGCTTTCCTGGAGTGCGAGCCTTGCAAAATGTTGATTTTACCTTATGTGAAGGTGAAATTCATGCCTTAATGGGGGAAAATGGTGCTGGCAAGTCTACTTTAATTAAGGTTTTAACTGGAGTATATTCTAAAGATGCAGGTGAAATCCATATTAAAGGAGTAGATAAGCCAATTAATGTTAAGTCACCTCAGGAAGCTCATAAGCTTGGTATAAGCACTGTATATCAAGAGATATCACTATGCCCAAATCTGACAGTTACTGAAAATCTGTTTATTGGTAGAAATGAAGATTTATTGGTTAATTGGAAGAAATGCAACAAAAAGGCAGAAAGTATTTTAGAGAGTTTAAAGATACCAGCAAAGCCCGGTCAACAATTGTCAAATTGCTCTATAGCAGTTCAACAGATGGTGGCAATTGCCCGTGCTGTTGATATGGATTGTAAGGTGCTGATACTTGACGAACCCACGTCATCCTTAGATGAACAAGAGGTCGCCAAGCTGTTTTCCCTGATGCGGGAGCTAAAAAGCAGAGGAGTTGGTATAATATTTGTCACCCACTTCCTGGAGCAAATGTATGAGATATGTGATAAGGTTACAGTTTTGCGAGGGGGAGAGCTGGTCGGTGAATATCAAGTTTCTGAACTTCCCATGGTAGAGCTTGTTGCTAAGATGATGGGTAAGGAACTTGGTGATTTAGCAAATATACAAAACAAAGGGAAGTTAAACGCAGAAAGTTCAAAGGAGATTATAGTAGAGGCAGAAGGGTTGGCAAGTGACAGGGGGATAAAGCCGTTTGATTTTAAGGCTCACAAGGGTGAGGTGACAGGCTTTGCAGGTCTTTTGGGATCTGGTCGTAGTGAATGTGTACGGGCAATCTTTGGTGCAGATAGGGTTATCAAAGGCAGGCTTAAGATAAAAGGTGAGGAAGCAAGCATCACATCTCCACTTAAGGCTATGAAAAAAGGAATTGGCTATCTTCCAGAGGATCGTCAGCGAGATGGTATAATCGGTGATTTATCAGTAAGGGATAATATCATACTAGCACTTCAAACCATGAGAGGTTTCTTCAGGCCATTTACTAAGTCACAGGCTCAAGCATTTGCAGAAGAATACATAAACATACTAGGAATAAAGACGGCTTCTGCTGATACTCCAGTTAGCTCATTGTCCGGAGGAAATCAGCAAAAGGTAATTCTTGCCCGCTGGTTACTTACTCATCCCGATTATCTTATTCTGGACGAACCAACCAGGGGAATTGATATTGGTACGAAGGTGGAAATACAAAGATTGGTTCTAAAACTTGCCTCTGAGGGCATGAGCATCACATTTATTTCCTCTGAGATTGAGGAGATGTTACGTACCTGTTCAAGGCTGATTGTTATGCGTGACCTACAAGTGGTTGGAGAATTAGAAGGCGATGATATGACACAGGATAAAATTATGTATACCATAGCGGGGGTGAGTAAATAGTGATGGCCAAGAATAATAAAAAAGCTGATACTCACCATGAGGTATCGGCTATGAAGAAAATAATTAAACATAAGTTGTTTATTCCAATTGTGTTTCTTATGTTTTTATTGTTAATTAATATATTTATCAAACCGGGATTTCTTAGAATTAGTTTAGGCAAAGACAGCAGCGGGAACCCTGTCTTGATAGGTAATATCATTAATATACTAAACAATGCAACGGAGTTAGTTATTTTGGCTATTGGAATGACCCTTGTAACCTCTTCTTCAAAAGGTCAGGATATCAGTGTAGGTTCTACAATTGCCATAGTTGGTGGAGTGATTATGCGAGTTATTTGCGGAAATGAAACCCAACCAACTAGGTTGATGGCACCAATCATAGTTGCTTTAATACTTGGATGCCTTGCAGGTATGGCTTGTGGAGCATTTAATGGTATTCTTGTTGCCAAATTCAACATCCAGCCTATGGTTGCAACTCTTATCCTTTTTACTGCAGGCAGATCAATAGGCTCTATGGCTATGGGAGGACTTAAGCCTAAGGCTGTGGCTAGCTTTGGATATTATGGCAATTTCATTCCGGGATTTCCTATTCCAACACCAATAATTATAACTATTGTGGTTGTTGCAATAACATTTTTGGTGCTTAAAAAAACAAACCTTGGCTTATATACAAGGGCTGTAGGTATAAACGATAAGTCTTCAAGATTAAATGGTTTAAGTCCAGCACGAATCAAGTTTTTAACATATGTTATTATGGGCTTTTGTGTAGGAATTGCTGGTTTTGTACAGTCAAGCAGGGTGCAAACGGTAAATCCCTATACCATAGTACCCGGTATTGAAATGGATGCCATTTTGGCAGTTGCTCTTGGGGGCAATTCACTGGGAGGTGGAACCCTTAATATGGCAGGCTCTATTATTGGAGCATATACTATCCAGACTCTTACATCTATGTTGACTACTCTTAACGTCAACACAAATGCTGTTCCGGTCTTTAAGGCTGTCATAATAATTATACTTGTGGCTATCCAAACACCGACTGTTAAAAAGTTTTTTAGTAGCAAAGTACCCTTATCTAAACTAGCTACAAATAACGGAAAGGAGCGTGGTTAGTATGTTGAAGCGAAAACAAGCTCCTAGTGATACAGCTTTCTTGCTGACAATAACAATTTCAATGTTTGTTGTTATCTATATATTATCCATTATGTTTCTTGGAGATAAAGGTTTTAATAAGATCCAGATGCTCTTTAATCTTTTTAATGAAAATGCTGCACTTATAGTTATTGCTTGTGGACTTACAGTAGTTATGATAACAGGCAGTATAGATATATCTGTAGGGGGAGTTACTGCTCTTATTTGTACATCCTGTATAGTTTGTCTTAACAAATATGACTTTAATTTTTTTACAGCCTTAATTTTAGCCCTAGCAATTGGCTTGGCATTCGGTGCAGTTCAAGGGTTTCTTATTGCCTATCTTGAGATGCAGCCCTTTATAGTTACCCTGGCAGGCATGTTTCTAGGTAGAGGACTAGTTGCTCTAATAGAAGTTAATCAGATACAGGTTGATAATAAAGGATTTGAGCTGTTATCAGGGGCAAGAATAGAGATACCTTTTTTGGGTGATATCAACAAAAAGGGAGTTTTCATTCAGTCTAAGCTGGAATATGGTGTTGTGGTTGCATTAATTATTGTATTTGTAATGCTCTGGTTATTAAAGAAGACAAATCTTGGACGGAGCTTCTATGCTGTGGGAGGAAATTCACAAAGTGCATTGACACTTGGAATCAACGTTAAGAAGACCAGATTTAATGCCCATCTGCTCTGTGGTCTGCTTGCAGGCATAGGTGGATTCCTTTATCTCTTCCACACACGTTCAGGTTCAGTTCAGCAAGCAACAGGTCTTGAGATGGATGCTATCTCTGCCTCCATTATAGGTGGAACCCTGCTTACAGGTGGAGTTGGTAATATATTGGGCACATTATTTGGTGTATTAATAAACGGACTTGTGCTATTGGTTGTTACCGCCATAGGTAATCAGGATCCATGGTGGCCACAGATAACCCGGGCTGGAATGCTCTGTTTCTTTATAGTGCTCCAAAGTATTATTTGCTCACGGAAGAAGAAGTGAGGAAATAATAAAAATTACAAATAAAAATCACATAAATAAATAGGTAAACTATAATAGATAAATAAAAAGTGTTTTAATATTGGTTCTAAAATTGAATGAACCAAGAATTAAAACACTTTTTATATGTATTTTGTAGGTGTATTGAACTTTATTTAAGTATAAATAATCTTATGTTTATTTGATAATGGTGAATTGGCCAATAAGAGGTAAGGCTTTGGCCTTGCCACCAAGACCATTAACTAACCCTAAAATGCTAAATGCAAGAATTACTAAATTATAGATAGGCATCAAAACCCATCCAATTATAGGTATTAGTCCTAGTATTATATTGCCACCTATTGCAGCTAAAAGAAGTAGCAAGGACTGATTAGCATGAAATTTACCAAACTTTGAATCAGGACATGCTATTAAAGGTAAAAAGAATAGAAGATAGGCAAGCCCAGCCATTGTTTTGTTTTTTTCAATATCCGCATTGTCAAAAACATATCTTGCATTATTTTGTGAATTATATGATTGCTGATGATTATAAGATTGCTGTTGATTATAATATTGCTGTTGGTTATATGATTGCTGTTGGTTAAATGACTGCTGAGAGTTAAACCCTTGTTGTGGCCCTTGTTGAGTGTTGAATCCTTGTTGTGACCCTTGCTGAGTGTTGAATCCTTGTTGTGACCCTTGCTGAGTGTTGAATCCTTGTTGTGGCCCTTGTTGAGGGTTAATTGCTTGCTGTGATACTTGTTGGGAATTAGAATTTTGTTGTGTATTGATTTCTTGGTTCACAGGACTTCTTTCTTGATCTGCCATAAGATTATTCTCCTTTTATTAAATTATATTTTTTGCTCCCTTTTTGGAGTTTTGTTCTAATTCTTAATATAAGGATTTGATTATTAGATGGGTGCCTTCATTTAGCCTCTTGATACTGTATTTATTTTACTTTATTAGTTGAAGATAGTCAATTCATTAGTTCTAATGAGGATAGGATAAAGCCTCATTATTCAATATCTCGCCTATTATATTCCCTAAAGCCAATTCCAATCAAGATAAAGGCTATGACTAGAATAATTAATAATGTAGATACTTTAACCTCATCAACTGGTACTGATGGAACATGTGAAAAAGGTGATAATTTTGTGGTCCACTCTGGTAACTTTAGAAATTCACCCATATACTCAATAAAAAATGCACATATAAGATAAGTCCAAGTTAAGCCTGTTAATTTTGGAAACCGACCAATCAAAAATACTGCCACTCCTACAAAAATCCACATGGCTGGTACGTTAACAATTGCTGCTTTTAGAAGGGTACCAAAGGATATAACATCCTCCATTGTAAAGGAAGCTGCAAGCCATAGACCAAGAACAGACATTAGTTGTATAAGAAAGGCCGCCATAAGACCTATAAGTGTATAACTGCCAATTATGCTGTACCTTGATACAGGAGTCGCAAGTAATTGACTTATTCTGTCTTTCTTTTCTTCACTATTAACTTTTAGCACAAACATAAGAATCGGAATTGTTCCGATAACACTTATAATGGTTATAAGCATAGTCACAAAGCTTTGAGTTAAACTAAATCCCTCAACAATAGGTATCATCTTCTGAACCAGCTGGCTGGTACTTAAAAAACCTTCTAAGTCCCCTAGCAGAGAACCATATGCACTGCCAAGTATGAAGATACCCAATGCCCAGGCTATAATTGGAGTTCTTTCAAGCCTCAGGGCTAACCCTATAGGAGATGATAAATATGGTGAACCTTGGCTTTTTCCAGGCTTAGTTGATATAAATCCAGCACCCAGATCTCTGATAGAATTTAAGTATAGCGAGAAGGAATATATCAATAATGATATGGCAAGTAGTAATAATATAGGCCACCAATAATTATTGACATAGACTTCACTACGGGTGATTAAACCTAGGGGTGATAGATGGGATAGGGCTTGGTTACCTGTATCTCCGCTTCCCCTTATGATATATTCAGCTATAAGAAAGGCAAATGATAAACCAAGAGTAGTCCTAACATTAGATGCCAGCTGTGCAAACAGCCCAGTAAGTGCTGCATAAAAGATACCAACAACACCAACAGAAGCACCAAATAATAAGGATCCTTCAAGTCCCATGGTTTCAATGCCCAGCCCATATAGGCCTAGACCAATCAATAAAAATATCAAAACATTTGCTATTAATAAAGTCAGGAGTGTTGCTGTAAGATTTGAAAGTGACCCTAAGGGAAGTGAATAAATCATTTCTATTCTACCATCTTCTTCGTCTTCCCTGGTATGCCTAGTTACCAATAAAATGCTCATGATAGCTGCAAACATGGCAGTAAACACCAACATAAAATGGCCCATCATGGCTCCATCTGTGTAATTATTCAGACCAGCACTGGGACCCAGCATAAATGTTACAGCAGGGTTTTTCATAGTTTCTGCTAAAACAAGCTTATCGGCTTTATCTGGATATAAGTCTGGTAATAATGCAGCTATGGATATTGCAAATATGGCTATACCGAGAATCCATAAAAGTAGCCGAATGCGGTCTCTACGGAATATAAACCCTATCAAAACACGGGTATTGGTAAATTTTTTAGCCATTAAGCCTCACCTCCGTCATCCTTATAATGCCTCATAAATAGGTCTTCTAAGGTTGGGGGAGAACTTTCTAATTTTATAACTTCGTATCCGCTTATATACTTAATTACATTATTCATTTCTTCTTGATCCACTTGGAAGAGGAGAAGATCGCCTCTCTTTTTAATATCATGGACACCTTTTAATTTTTCAAATCCTTCAATAGGTTTTCTAGTCTGAAGAGTTATACTAATTCTTTTTAGATAGGTAAGTTCATCCAAACTGCCAGATTCAATTATTTTTCCTTGTTTAATAATACTTACTTTGTTACATAGCTCATCAACTTCGGACAGTATATGACTTGATAGCAGGACGCTTTTTCCGGCTTCTTTTATTTCCATTATATATTCCTGAAATATTTTCTCCATTAATGGATCAAGGCCTGATGTAGGCTCATCCAATATATATAGGTCAACATCTGATGCAAAGGCTGCAATCAGGGCAACTTTTTGCCTGTTACCCTTTGAGTAGGTTCTACACTTTTTAGAAGGATCTAGTCCTAATCTTTCAATAAGTTCATCTCTTCTTTTCTTATTAACCTTCCCTCGTAGCTTGACAAAGAAATCTATAACCTCGCCACCAGTCAGGTTAGGCCATAGATTCACATCTCCTGGAACATAGGCAAGGTTTTTATGTATTTCTACAGAGTCCTTCCATGAATCCATTCCAAAGATTTTAGATTCACCGCTATTAGCTTTAATAATGCCTAATAATATTCGGATTGCAGTGGTTTTTCCTGCACCATTAGGTCCGATAAATCCATAGATGTCACCCTTATTCACCTTAAGATCTATTCCGTCTAAAGCAGTGACTATTCCAAAGTTCTTTCTTACTTTGCTCATTTCAATAAATGACATAAGGACCTCCTTTTGCAAATAATATAATAAACAATATGATAATTTTATTATATCATTCTTAGAATAGCATATAAAGGAAATTAGAATTTTCTTAATAAGATTATTAATTTTGTTGACATAAATAAGAGTAATTGGTAAATTAGAGAGACAAAGCTAATAAAAGCTTATGAGTTGTCAGTCAATAAGATACTAAAAAATAAAATACATAAAAATAAGGAGGCGTTACATGTACAATTTATTGATAGGTGGTGCAGCAGGTCAAGGTGTTGATACTACAGTAACAATGTTAGAAAAATTTCTAAAGAAATCAGGTTATTTTGTTTTTACAGTAAGAGACTTTATGTCACGGGTACGTGAAGGTCACAATTTTTCTGTTATTCGTTTTGCCAATGAAAAGATCACCTCTCACAGTAATGTCCTCGATGGCATAATAGCCTTGAATGATGAAACAATCCAACTGCATAAAGGCAGATTAAAGGAGAATGGTTTTATACTCTGTGACACAATTATTAAGACGGATGATACCCGTGCCATAAGATTGAATATGAATGACATGGCAAAAGAGATAGGTAATCCAAGAGTATCGGGAAGTATATCAGTAGGAGTGGTTCTTAAACTATTTGGCGAAACCCTTGAAAAAGCTGAAGAAGTTATGAAAGCGTCGGTAAAAGAACAATATGTTAAGATTAACCTAGAAGCCATAGAACAAGGATATAAAAGTGTAGAAAGCAAATATGAAGGGCTTGAAAGAAGGGAAGGAAATTATGAGAACCATATGTTGATTTCTGGTAATGAAGCCTTGGCATTAGGTGCCATTGCTGGTGGCCTTAAATTCTACTCGGCTTATCCTATGTCACCGTCTACATCAATCTTAGAATATTTGGCATCAAAGAGTAGTGAGGCAGGCCTTGTTGTGGAACAGGCAGAGGATGAAATAGCAGCTGCAAATATGGCAATTGGAGCTTCATTTGCAGGGGCTAGGGCCATGACAGGTACCTCTGGCGGGGGCTTTTCCTTAAAGGTAGAATCAATTGGATTGGCAGGAATGGCAGAAATTCCTGTTGTATATGTGAATGTTCAAAGACCGGGACCTGCTACGGGACTTCCTACAAGAACTGAACAAAGTGATTTGAAGTTTATCATATCTGCTTCTCAAGGTGAGTTTCCCAGAATGGTAATAGCAGTGAGAGATCAGGAGGATGCTTTTTATCAAACTGCCAGGGCACTTAATATGGCAGAGAAATATCAGATTCCAGTAATAATACTTAGTGATCAATATATAGCAGATTCTACATCAACTGTAAAACCCTTTGATATAAGTAGGATTACAATGGTAAAAGCTACTGATGAGAGTGATATAGAGGGAGAATACCTTAGATATCGTTATACAGAAGATGGGATTTCTCCAAGACTAATTCCAGGTAGGACAAAACATCTTGTTACTGCAGATAGTGATGAACATACAGAAAGAGGATGGATAACTGAATCTGCCGAGACACGAATAAAGATGGTAGATAAAAGAATGAAGAAGTTAGAAAAGCTATATGAGGAATTGCAGGAACCAGAATATATAGGAGCAGATGAATGTGAGATTTTACTTTTAGGCTGGGGTTCTACCTATGGACCTATTATAGAGGCAGTGGATAAATTAAATGAAAGAGAGGGCAGTAAATACGGTGCCTTAATCTTTGGAGACATTTATCCTTTACCAAGAAAGAGATTAGAAGAAATGTCTAAAAGGGCAAGCTGCATAATAAATGTCGAGCAAAATGCTACAGGACAACTGGCAGGCCTAATTAGAGAAAGCACAGGTATAAGCTGTACAGATAGTATTCTAAAATATGATGGACGTCAAATAACTGGTGAAGAGATAGTAGAGAAAATCATGAAGGGAGGCAGACAATAATGACAACTTTTAATACATATGAAACCGCTTGGTGCCCTGGGTGTGGTAATTTTGCCATACTAAATGCCCTAAAAACTACACTGGAAGAACTGGGTAAGAAGCCAAATAAAGTATTAATGGCAGCAGGTATAGGCCAAGCCGCTAAAACCCCTCAATATATCAGTGCAAATAGTTTCTGTGGTTTACATGGAAGGTCAATTCCAGCAGCTGTAGCAGCGAAGATGGCTAACAAAGATTTAACCGTAATCGTAAATACAGGAGATGGTGATTCTTATGGAGAAGGAGGCAATCATTTTATCCATAATATACGTAGAAATGTTGATATAACCCACTTTGTCCATGATAATCAGATATATGGCCTTACAAAAGGTCAGGCATCACCAACAACAGCAATAGGTCATGTTACTCCTGTTCAAACAGATGGAAGTCACAATGAACCTATAAATCCACTATTGCTGGCCATAGCATCAGGAGCAGGATTTGTAGCCCGAGCCTTTAGTGGGGATAGGGAGCATCTTGTATCTGTAATGAAAGAAGCTATAATGTATCCTGGATATGCTTTGGTTGATATATTTCAGCCCTGTGTAAGCTTTAATAAGATTAACACCAATGCTTATTATAGGGAGAGAGTATATCGTCTTGATGAAAACTATGATTCTTCTGATAAGATGAAGGCAATACAAAAGGCAATGGAGATAGGTGATTCACTGCCAATAGGAGTAATATATAAGGAGATTAAACCAACATTTCATGAGAAAAACGAAGTGCTAGCAAGAGGTGAATCCTTGATTGATATAGAGACAAACCCGGAAGTAGTTAATAAACTGATTGAGGAATTTGTATAAATCATTTTCAATCCTTTTATTACTGAGTTTATTATTTAACATATCTCTTTATCAATTAGTTAAATCAAAAATTTTTAATAATGTATTGACCCTCACCTTGCGTAATAGTTTATAGTGATTTGTGAAGGGAGTGGAACCATATGAAAGTGAAGGAAGTTGCTGACTTAGTAGGAATTAGTGTGCGCACACTACATCATTATGATGAAATTGGCTTACTAACCCCAGAGAAAACTACAGATGCTGGTTATAGAATTTATTCTGAGGAGAATCTAGAAACCTTGCAGCAAATCCTATTCTTTAAAGAACTAGGCTTCCCTTTAAAGAAAATCAAAGAAATTATCGATAGCCCCACATTTGAACGTCAGGAAGCATTGGAGTTACAGAGAAAGGCACTTCTTGAAAAAAAAGAACGATTAAATAAAATGATTGTGACTATCGAAAAGACTATTAAGCATTGGAAAGGAGAAATACAAATGTCTATAGAAGAAAAGTTTGAAGGATTTGATTTTTCTAATAACCCATATGAAGAAGAGGCAAGAAAAAGATGGGGCGATAAAGCTGTGGACGCAGCAAATGAGAAAACGAAATCCTTTACATTATCAGATCAAGAAAAGTTAAGTGAAATATATCTCAATCTTGCATCGATTCGACACCTTCCTCCAGACTCTATTGAGGCTCAAGAGGCAATTAAGGAGTGGTACATCTTCTTAAACAAAATGGGTAACTACCCACCGGAGGTTTTCAAGGGATTAGGAAGAATGTATGTTGATGATGAAAGGTTTACAAAAAATATTGATAAATTAGGTGAAGGATTAGCTGCATTCATGTGCGAAGCCATGGCAGTATATGCAGATGGGCTGAAGTAAGTAATAATTAACTCAATGAAGGTTAAGATATCTAGTATGAAATTGTTTTAAGTTGAAAGAGGATAGAATATGTGACGTGACGATTAAGCTCTAATTCTTCTAAAGATTAAAGATGGTTATCCTATAGTTTAGATATGATACTGAGGATAACCATCTTTTGTTACTTTATAGGAAATTGCTCCATT
>JAAYRE010000078.1 GCA_012518935.1 Clostridiales bacterium | reverse complement strand
TATATTCCACTGTTACAGGCTTTTAGAGCCTCATATCTATTCATTCTAATATAATACTAACTTATAGAGTACCAAAGGTGGTGCAATATCCGTGTCAGTAACCCCGTCCCTCTGTCACACCTACTGTCCCATCTGCTTTGCAACTTCAGCTGCAAAGTCCTCGGATTTTTTCTCTAATCCTTCACCGGTCTCAAAACGAACAAAGCGTTTTAATGTTACATTGGTTCCTGCCTCTTTTGCAATAGAATCAAGATACTTAGCAACAGTCATATCGCCATCTTTAACATATGCTTGATCTAATAAGCATACTTCCTTTAATTCCTTATTAAGTCTTCCTTCTAACATCTTCTCTAAGATATTCTCAGGTTTCTTTTCGTTGGTAGGATCATTCTTAATCTGAGCCTTCAAAATTGTTTTCTCATGGTTAATGAATTCCTCAGGAACATCATCTCTACTAATATATTTTGGTGACATAGCTGCAATCTGCATTGCAATATTCTTAGCAGCTTCTGTTATATCATCATTTACTATGGCAGATTCTACTTCTAATAAGATACCAATTCTGCCACCGCCATGAATATAGGAAACAATGAATCCATTCCGTGCTGTAATCTTCTCAAATCTTCTGATATTCATATTTTCACCAATAATAGATATCATTGTTGACAACTGCTCTTTCACTGTCTTAGATGTATCTAATTCCCACTTCTCTTCAAGAAATGCATCCAAATCCTTAGCATCTGTCTTGGCAGCTTGAGCTGCAACAGCTGCTACATACTCTCTAAATGTCTCATTCTTTGCAACGAAATCTGTTTCGCTGTTTACTTCTACAATTGAGGCAGTTTTTCCGTCTTCACTAACATTTACATCAACTATACCTTCTGCAGCTATTCTACCTGCTTTCTTCTCTGCAGCAGCAAGGCCTTTTTCTCTTAAGAACTCTACGGCTTTATCCATATCACCGGATGTCTCAGTAAGAGCCTTTTTACAGTCCATCATACCTGCGCCGGTCATTTCTCTTAATTCTTTAACCATACTAGCTGTTATATTCATAATTTACCTCCAAAATCTTATATTTTAAAAATGGGACTGCTGTAATGTCTGATACTAACCTAACGGTAAGCCTTACATCTGCAACAGACCCATTCACGCATTATTCTGTAACTTCTTCTAATTTAACTTCCATATCTTCTGATACTTCTGTCTCTTCAGGTGTATCAGTTAACTGTACTCCTTGATTTGCTTCAATAACTGCATCTGCCATTCTAGCTACAATTAATTTAACAGCACGAATAGCGTCGTCGTTTCCAGGAATTACATAGTCAAGTTCTTCAGGATCACAGTTAGTATCAGCAATTCCAATCAATGGGATTCCAAGATTGTGTGCTTCTTGGATACAGATTCTTTCCTTTTTAGGATCTACTACGAAGATAGCATCAGGAATCTTCTTCATGTTCTTAATTCCACCTAGGTTCTTCTCTAACTTATCCCATTCTTTTCTAAGCTGCATTACTTCTTTCTTAGGAAGAACATCAAATGTTCCGTCTTCTGCCATTTTCTCAATTTCTCTTAATCTATTAATTCTGCTCTTGATGGTCTTGAAGTTGGTTAACATACCACCAAGCCATCTTTCATTAACATAGAACATACCACAGCGTTCAGCCTCAGCCTTAATAGTATCCTGAGCCTGCTTCTTAGTACCAACAAAGAGAATAGTTCCACCATCAGCAACAATTTCTTTTATTGCATTGTAAGCCTCGTCAATCTTTACAACAGACTTCTGTAAATCAATAATGTAGATGCCATTTCTCTCTGTGTAGATGTACTGTGCCATTTTGGGGTTCCATCTTCTTGTCTGATGTCCAAAATGTACACCAGCTTCTAATAATTGTTTCATTGAAATAATACTCATAATTACCTCCATTTGGTTAATATCGTCCGCATACCTCATATTTCATGTAGACCGAAATTCTCGGCACCATACATGAAATCAGTATGCGTGTTATTTTTTTGACTCCATAGATATTAACAAACGTTTGCAGCCATTTGTACATAACTAGGAGTTAATTTAACGAAAATGATTATAACACAACTAAATCAGTGTGTAAAGGCTTTGTGTTAAAATTTACGCAAATCACCCAGTAGATTTAATTGTGACCTAATAACCATATTCATAATCCCTAATATATTTTTTAATCTCTTTCTCATTCAGGGAAGCTTTCCCATATTTATCAAAGCTTAATTTAATTTCATTAGTGACCTTTCCTGAGTAAATATCATTTGTGGATACATATATTAATATCTTGGTCAGCTTACCACCTTTTATTGTAATATCGATTTCTAAATCATCAAACATATCTATATCATCAATAAAATATTCCAATTCTCTCTCAAATCCATATTCATCAATTATGAGATCAAAGTTCTTTGATATTCCCTTAATAAACTTTGGTAAATCAATGTCTAAGGAATAGGTGGTTCCTTGACTTGACTTTTTAACTTTAAAATCATTACATATGTCTTTAAGATATTTTTGATTGTTTAGATTGCTTTCTAGCTTTCTTATACATTTTTCAAAATCCTTTATATCAAAAAATATCCACAAGCCTGCTTCGTCAAAAGATTCTTCCCAATCTATAGATGAAAAACCTTTAAAATCTCTTATATATTCTTTATAATAGTAAAAGATTTGATCTAAGTCATGGGAAGCTCTATAATCATACCAGATTCCATCACTGTCTGCTTCATATATAACACCATCATACATAATCAGTCCATCATCATCCATTCTCATGTCGAAGGCCAGCTTTTCTTTATCTAGATTGTAAACAAAGGTTCCACGAACTTTTTCGTTATCGGTTCCATATTTTGATTTGGTTGTAACTTCCATTTCAAATTCAAAACTCTGAGCCTTAGCAGTTGACTTAACTGCACTTACCATACTGTCAAGAAATCCTTTACTAGATCCAATCATAAATCCAACTATTATTATAACTGTTACCAAGGCTGCACCTAGTATTATATATAATGGTGTCCTTGACTTCTTTTTTTGAATTACAGTCTGATTCATATGATTGAATTCATTAACTGGTGGAGTCATCATAGATGATTGATCAGTAAATGTATTGTTTTGATCGTAAGTTACTTGTGATGATTCCCAATACGTGGTTTCATTTCCATTATTATTATCATTTGTTTTTGAGCCATCTGATGCCTTTGTCTCAGCAGGGTTAAGTAAATTACCACAGGAATTACAAAACTTTGCATCATCTTGGTTGCTAACTCCGCACCTTGTACAAAACATAACAACACCCCTTTATAGTTTTCTTGAATAATATATTATTTTTTAAATTATCTTCTTATCATGTTATAGCATTTAGAATCATGCTATAATCTGCACCCTTTGGTAATGTATAGGTGCCAATGCGAATCACAGTGGCTTTACCCTTACCCTTTATATAATTATCAAAATCTAGGGCATCCTCTATTAAACCTTTCTCTTTAAGAAGTTCTGATACTTGACGAGAAGACATACCCCTTATAATTGTAAAAGTAATTGTTCCTTCTGTGGTGACTTGCTCCAATGTATCTTCGCCTTCCTCCAATGTTTCTTCGCCAGCTATGACACTGTCAGCATTATCCCTTGTTTCGTCCCCTGCTGTATCTTCAGCTGTTAATTCATTGTCCTTTGTATCTTCTGTGGCAACTTCTTCTGTCCAATTTTGACTGTCTTTTTCCACAATCATTTCATCTTCATGGTTATCATCTGATCTATCATCTTGTGTATCTATGATATCATCATCTTTATCTAATGACTTTTCAAGGACTTGTTTTAGATTATCGTCATTTGCTTCTTCCTTCATGACCATACCAAGCTCCCTAGCCTGTGTTATTATTTCAGCATCAGATAGCTTTACTTTCTTATTGGCAATAGATAGAACTACTGTTGTTACAATAATCCCGATCCCAAGACCTCTCATATAATATTTTAACTTCATATATTGACCACGTCCTTCTATAATGCCTATCCCTAATCAGAATGACTCTTATTTATCTTTATAAAGATCGATTATTAGTTTAATCTCACCTTGTCCTATTCCTAGTTGTCTTGATATATCCAAAATGGATTTTCCCTCTGCATATAATTTCAATATCTCCGCATTATTAATTGACACAGGTTGACTTATGGTTGACTTATCTTCTAATATAATACTATCAGCATCTACAGCTTGGGCCTGCATATTAACTCTTCTAGGTTGTTCAGTAACAGGAGCCTTATTACTATTATTAAGGAACTCCTTAGTCTTACGTTCTACAAGATCAAATTCCCTTATAATTTCTTTTAGTTCCTTTTCCTTATGACCTAACATGTTATAAAGAAAGACTACTTCCTCATGATTGTGATTTATTTTTTCTAGAATTTGATCTGAAAATTCACTAACTGCCATTATCTTTTCATTTGAAAGCTTGCTAAGATAATCCTCTGTAGATGTGACCACTTCTTCACTTATAGCGGTCAAATCTTCTTTTTGTTCTTCTTTAACTTTGGCAAAGTCATCCTGCACATTAGAATTGTCCATTTTATCCCCTTCATTAGAGGTACGGCTGACAAGTCTACAGCTGATAATAAATATAATTATTCCTATTATAAGCATTGCAATTTCTAAGAGATTCATTTCTACTCCACTTCTGTCCTTTTTATAAATAACTATATAACAATCTATAATCCTCGGTTATTTACTATACTAAAATATCAATACCACCAGATCCCCCTGAACCCTTATTATGGGGTCCTTTGTCATCCTTTTGTTTGTCCCTATCACGTTTTTGTCTCTTGCTACTGCCATTATATGTGTTTCTGCCTTCTTCCTTTGCATCATATCGAAATTCATTATTCTCAGACTTTGTAGCACCAGTAGGTCTAGATGTTTCAGCTTGAACTAATTCTTGAAAATTCTTATTGATATGTACCTGTTCATGCTGAACCCTCTGATTTTGAATTTGCTTATATTGACTTGCATCATGAGATTTCACGATATCAATTGGCCTTATTGGCAATTCAATCACCCCTTATTTTATACAACTTTATGGTTTTATATTAGATATACTGGGGATGTCATAGTTGCCGTAAATAAATTGTAAATCTATAATGTATTCTTATTGCTTCATTAATTAATATAATGGTAGTACCTTAATATCTGCTCTATCTCTGATAAACTTACTGTTTTTAACTGTATCTCTTACATAGTAGATAACATTGGATATTATTATCTTGGTTCCTGAATATACTGTATCTTCTACCCTAATTACACCTGCTTCATTGGCTTCAACTTCAACCCTAAGTATATTATACCTAGCATTAGCCTCTGCAATCTGTGTATCCAACTGAATACTGGTCTGTGTTATTTGCTTTAGACTTTCTAGTTTATTATAAGGTAGATTCCCTCCGGATTGAAGTTTTTTTCGAACTATAGCCAAGGCCTGTGCTATTTTTTCTTTTTCTGCCTTCATTTTAGCAATTTGCTTTTCCAATTCTCTGAATTCATCCATGATCTTTGGATCTATACCAACTTCAAGTACGGTATTGGTCCCCATGTGAGAACCTGCAGTTTTTACAGATATCATGGTACCTGAGCGGATTACTCCACCGGTTATTAAGCCTCTTCTACCACTAACAATTATATCACCTTTTGCTGAAACATTGCTGTGCATAATGGAATCAGTAGTGACATATCCTCCGGCTATTACTTCTGCATTTTCTATGAATTTAGATACTATATTGCCGTATGCCTTAAGCACTCCTTTGTTCATTCCCTGCATACCTCTTCTTAGGATTATCTGTCCTCCGGCTTCAAGATAAGCCCCTTCCACTACACCATAAACCTCAATATCACCCTTAGCCTTAACAGAAAAACCTATTATTACATTACCTCTTACAACTACATTACCTTCATACTCAATATCTCCAGTGGAAGGATCAACATCTGCAGGTACTTCATATGTATCAGATACGAATACCCTGCCATCAGTTAATGAAACATGTCCATCCACATCTGCAAAAAGTTGAAGACCATCCTCAGATATCCTTACTTTATTACCATGACGTAAAACCCGATTATTAACCTTATTAGGTCTGATTACTTTTCCACATACATCAATACCTGGTTTACCATAATCAACAGGTGTTAGGGTGGCAAGAAGGTCATCTTTTTTACAGTTACAGATTATATTCAGTTTATGAAAATCTACTGAACCATCCTCATTTGTAGTAGGTTTTGCAGTTAAATCCGTATTAAAATGATAGGTAATAACTGCATCATGCCCTTGTATAGGGGGAGTTGCTTTAGCCAATATATAATCAGAACAATATTTACGATTCCTCAAAAACATATCTATCTTAGACTCATCAACACCATACTTTACTCCAGCACGGCTAAGTGCCGATATAATATCATCTTTAGTAAGTAAGCCTCCCTTGGTTTTACCCGTACTTGGTGGGTAAAATCTACACTTGGCATACATTCTATCATCACTAATTATAACCTTCGCATACTCATCCTGAGGCAAAGCAATGGTAGGTGATAGCTTAGCTTCACTAACTCCCCTTAATGTGGCCATAGCTTTTCCCAAGGCGATTTTGTCATATTCATAAATTCTCTTATCAATAAGGTATTTACTGATTTCATCATAAACAAGGGGTTGTCCTCCAGGTTCAGCCCCATACAACTTAATATATGTTCCATCCTCTTTAATCACCAATTGAAAATATGCATTTGTTCCACTCACTGCATTTAACCTCCAAGCAATTACTTAACTAGATATTGATATGTACATTTATAATAGGTGAATATCATATCCACTAAAATCCCACAAGGACGTCCATATTCACACCTAATTTCGTTTTCAACTTCTTTAATGCCTTTGTATGTAATTGAGATACTCTTGACTCCGAAACTTCTAATATTTTACTTATTTCCTTTAAGGTTAATTCCTCATAGTAATAGAGAACAATTACTGTCTTTTCCCTCTCAGTTAGTGTCTCTAAAGCATTTGCTAAAATATGTTTTAGCTCCTGACTTTCTACTATCTTTTCAGGTTGATCAAAGGTTGTAGCAAAGTATTGCTCAGTTTTTGATTCAGAGCCTTGCTCCAAAAATTCGTCTAATGAAATTATATTTGTAATCTTTGTTTGATTTTGCCAATCATCTAACTCTTCAACAGTAATGTTCATCTCCTTGGCAAGATCTTCATCAGTATAATTCTTTCCATATTTACTTTCTAAACTTTGACATGCGTTATCAATCTTTCGTTGCTTTTGCCGGATACTTCTTGGTATCCAGTCCATTTTACGAATTTGATCTATAATTGAACCGCGAATCCTTAAGGATGCATATGTCTCAAACTTGTAACCCTTGCTGTAGTCAAACTTATCAATTGCATCAATTAACCCAAAAGTGCCATAACCGACTAAATCATCATATTCCACATTATGTCCTAAATACATACTCAGTCGTCCAGCAACCACTTTAACTAATCCAGCATATTCTATTATAATTTTTTCATGAAGTTCAGGTGTCTTTTTCTTGGAATAAGCTTCCCAAAGCTTCTTTCTATCATCATCCTTCATAATGCCTCCTAAAATTATAATGAAATTGCTTTATGTCTATTTATTATCCTTTTCATTTATTATTTATAATTTTTTATTTTCTTCTTTATTTTCGGAATTTTCTTCTTTCTTACCATCAGTGGTATCTTCTTTACTATCTCCTGCGTTATTTTCTGAATTATCTTCAGTTGTATCTTCGGTCTCGTCTTCGTTGTTATTTGGTTTAGGTATTAAAGCTTTATTTATAATAGCCCTTGCAATCTTACCAAGCATATAGAAAATAATTAGAACTATGAGTAG
>JAAYRE010000077.1 GCA_012518935.1 Clostridiales bacterium | reverse complement strand
CTATTAAACATTATAACAGTTATGATATAATATATTAAAAATTCAAATAATGGGCTATGAAGGTGAATTATGAAAAAGATTAAAATATATGAATCTCTTTATCGGAAGAACCCTGAAACTGGTCGTGTTATCATAGACATTGCACTGGAAGATTACCAAGAATTTTTTCATATATGGGATAATTCTGCTTTTAAGAAGCGTGACATTCATGATGAGCTAGTACAATTTCTTTATCTATGCTCAGAAGATATACCTTTAAAAAGAAATATTGAAATAGTCTTTTCCCTACAAACAGGTGAGAAAAGTAAGGAAAAAGAAAATCTTATCCGAACTAGTTATATCAATTATTTTTGCTCTGTTAAGCGTTTAGAAAGGCGTAAAACAAAAAGATTTATTAGAAACTCCCTTATACTACTTTTTATTGCTATTATGCTATTAACCCTATATGGTTTGTTAATTCCCATAAAACAAGAGTCCGTTATGTCAAAGGTTCTCTTTGAGAGCTTATTGATTGGAGGATGGGTTTTTACTTGGGAAGCAGTTCACTTACTCTTTATTGATATCATCGAGCCCTTCCGCAGACATCGTGAAATAGACCGTTTCCTAGAAGCTGAACTTAGTTTTATATATTTATAATCAACAACCAAATATTTATTCAAATCAAAAAGAATGGACTATCTAACTAGTCCTATCTTTTATATCATCATAATCAAGCTCATTGTTTAGTACCCTCTTCATCTATATTATCATTCATCATTTCTAAACCTTTTTCGATTCTTTCATCAACAAAAGTTAGGGTAAATATTACATGTTTAATCATTTTGTTTACCCTTATTAAATCTTCTCTTCCAGCACCATCTTTGCATTTTTTTCGCAACAACCTAGCTTCTGCTCGTAGAAGGTCCGATAAGCTTTCTTCCATCTTTATAGCACTTAATACTATCTTCTTTCCTAATTCTTTTTTATTTAAAAAAATATTTCGTTTCATTATTCCTCTCCAATCCTAAGCCTAAGGTCAACTAATTTTATTTTATTAAGTAAGGTTGTTTCATATTCCTAAGGGATCAATATAAACTGTTCTAATCAGTGTATATGCACTATGCTACAAAGGGCATAATAATATCTCCAATAAGATTGCTTCTCATCATTCTTTCTACGCTCTTGTCAATACAAAGTAAATCATCTAATTTATTATAGCCTGAGCCTTTAACAACTTCTTGAATCTTCTCTGCTTCTGCATTCATAATATGTGCAAGGCTTAATTCCTCCATTGCAATAGAAGTAAGCAGTAAAACAACAGCTTCATCAAAACAGATGTCGATTTTAGGCTTAATATCTGGAACATTTGGCATACCCATTGATTTTCACCTCATTTATTATCATAATATGTCGATTAATGAAAAAATTGCCTATAAAAGTAATATATTTGTATTCTCGCGAAACTTTTTTATTTTATAAGAAATTTGGAGAAATTATCTAAAAAAATAAGCGCAATCTTAATTTTAAATTAAAACTGCGCATCATCTATTATTCTATTTAGTTATAAAATCATCCAATACTTCCTTAACTGACCTTATTTGCCTTTGTTTTGGTGGATTAGCTCCGCAAAAGAGCAAGCCATTTTCCACATCTCCTTGTGCGGCTGCAATCAAGGCTTCTGTAATGCAATAAGGTGTAGTCTTGGGATTACAAGTGTTAATGCAATTAAAACACTTCTTGATTGGGATTCTTCCTGCAAATGTTCTTTCTATTAAAGCATTCTTTATGGCTCTTCCAGGCATGCCAACAGGACTTTTGATGATTACAATGTCTTCAGGCTCTACATTAAGATAGGCTTTCTTATATCTGATGTTAGCATCACATTCATGTGTAGGTATAAATTTACTTCCTACTTGGATTGCCTGGGCACCTAGGGAAAATGCATGTTCCATATCTTCTTTTGTATGTATGCCACCGGCTATAATAACTGGAATTGTCTTTTCGTACTTTACTTCGTACTCTTTGATCAATTCAATAATCTTTTTTATCTCATTATCGTAATTTGATGCATAGTCTGCATCATTGTCAGCTTGTAACTCTTCTGGGCTAAATCCAAGATGACCTCCGGCTTTGGGGCCTTCTATTATGACAGCATCAGGAGTTGTATTTGATTTTCTATCCCACATCTTGAAAAGTACGCTGGCAGATTTAAAGATAGAGACAATGGGAATTAGCTTTGTCTTTGTACCCTTAGCAAGCTGAGGTAAGTCTATGGGCAAACCTGCCCCTGATATAATTATATCAATGCCATTCTTTATTGCTTCCTTCACATATAGGGAATAGTTCTGTGTTGCCACCATAATGTTTACCCCCAATATTCCTTTAGGTGCAATTTCTCTAGCTCTTTTTATATGTTCACCTATCATTTTCAGATTTTCTTTTAAAGGATTTTTTCTAAATTCTGGCTCCGTAAAACCAATCTGAGCTGTTGAAATAACACCAATCCCTCCTAGGGCAGAGACCGTGCCTGCCAGTTTACTTAGGCTAATGCCTACGCCCATGCCTCCTTGAATAATTGGCAGTTTGGCTATTAAATTTCCTATCACTAATGGTTTATACATATTTCCTCTTTCTATTGATCTTTTCATCAATAATATAAGACTTGATTAGTTATTTGTATATTTTTTATCTTTGTATTATAGTGTACGGAATCTATTATACCTGGAAGACACTATTTCTTCTTCAGTCATTTTGATATGACTATCTAAGAACTGTTGAATCTGTGTTTTGATATCATTTACAAGATTGTCCATAGAGTCCACTGTAAATTCGTCCGGTTCATCTATTACTTTATCTATTATCTTAAGCCTTATTAAATCATGGGCAGTAAGTTTTAGTAGGTCTGCTGCCTCCGGTGCTCTTTTACCATCCTTCCATATTATGGAGGCAAAACCTTCTGGTGAAATTACTGAATATATGGAATTCTTCAACATCCATACTTCATTACTTACACCAAAGGCCAGTGCTCCTCCGCTGCCTCCTTCTCCTATAACAATTGAAAGAATTGGTACCTTTATACTGGACATTTCATATAAATTTTTAGCTATTGCCTCACCTTGGCCTCTTTCTTCTGCTTCTATACCACAAAAGGCTCCCGGGGTATCAATCAGTAATATAATTGGCCTCTTAAACTTCTCAGCTTGCTTCATTAATCGAAGTGCTTTTCTATATCCTTCAGGCTTAGGCATTCCGTAATTTCTCTTCTTATTTTCTTTAATGTTTTTCCCTTTTTGCTGAGCAATCACAGTAATGCTTTGATAATTATACTTGGCAATTCCAGCTACCACTGCACTATCATCACCATAATATCTATCACCGTGAAGTTCAATAAAGCTATCGAATACTTTGGATATATAATCTGAACTTGTAGGCCTATCAATTTTTCTGGCTAATTTAACTCTATCCCATGGGGTTAATTTATCTGTCATATGAATTTCTCCTTATTCAACTTCGTATCAACATAGATAGAATCTTTTTCATCTGACTTCTCTTAACTATTTTATCAATAAATCCGTGTTCTATAAGAAATTCCGACCGCTGGAATCCCTCTGGTAGCTTTTGACCAATTGTCTGCTCAATAACTCTTGGTCCAGCAAAACCAATTAATGCTCCTGGCTCCGCTAATATAATATCACCCAACATAGCAAAACTGGCCATGACTCCACCGGTGGTAGGATCTGTTAAGACTGATATATAGAGTAAACCTTCCTTATCATGTCTTTTAAGGGCTGCTGAAGTTTTTGCCATCTGCATTAAAGATACCATTCCCTCTTGCATTCTAGCTCCACCGGAACAGCAAAATATAATAAGGGGTAGTCTTCTATCAGTGGCAGCTTCTATCAATCTTGTAATCTTTTCTCCCACTGCTCTTCCCATGCTTCCCATAAGAAAACTAGAAGCCATAACTCCAATAGCTACTTTTGTGCCACCTATTCTACCTAAACCTGTTATAACTGCCTCATCTAGATTAGTCACTGACTTAATATGCTGGAGTTTTTCTTTATAACCTGGAAAGTCAATGGGATTGGACAATTCCATATCTAAATCCCATTCCACAAAGCTCCCTGAGTCCAATATCATGCTAAGTCTTTCTCTAGGATTAACTCTTATATGATGATTGCAGTTAGGACAAACATAATAATTCTCAATTAGATCTTCAGAGTATAAGATTTCATTACATTTCAAACATTTTTGAAACAAACCATCTGGTATCTGTGTGGTTTTTATAGTTCGTCTTTGTATATTTGGTGATTTTTTAAAAAAATCCTTTAACATATCATGTCTCCATTCAGCTTACTGTCTTCATTCTTATTTCACTTAAGAGGTTTTCAACAAATCCGGTATCTATTAATCCATTTTTATATTTATAGTGATTCACTAGTGAAAACAAAAAATCTGCATTAGTATCAACACCCTCTATAACAAATTCACCTAAAACTCCAATCAGCTTTCTAATTGCCATCTCTCTATTATCATCGTGGACCATTAGTTTGGCTATTAGAGAATCGTATGTTGGCGGGATAAGGTAATTATGGTATATTGCAGTATCAATTCTAACGCCACACCCACCGGGCAGATGAAGATTAGTCACAAGACCCGGAGAGGGCAGGAAATTATCCCTTGGTTTTTCTGCATTTATTCTGCACTCGATGGCATGGCCTTTTATCATTACATCTTCTTGCTTTATATCTAATTTCTTAGAATCTGCAATCTTGATTTGTTCTTTTACAATATCTATACCTGTAACCATTTCTGTAATGCCATGTTCCACTTGTAATCTAGTATTCATTTCAATAAAATAATAATTATAGTTCTCGTCTAATATAAACTCCACTGTACCTGCATTGGTATAATTAATAGTTTGGGCAGCTTTTATGGCCATATCTCCCATCTCTCGTCTAAGATCTTCACTTATTCCATAGGCAGGTGCTTCTTCAATTAGTTTTTGATGCCTTCTCTGGATGGAGCAATCTCTTTCGCCCAAGTGAACAATATTCCCATAGTGATCCCTAAGAATCTGAAATTCTATATGTCTTGCATTGGGTATATATTTTTCAATATATAGTCTATCATCACCGAATGCGTTCTTTGCTTCTTGTCTGGCATTCTCAAAAGAGGTAAGGAATTCATCACTGTTGTTAACAAGTCTCATTCCTTTACCCCCACCTCCAGCACTTGCTTTAATCATAACAGGATAACCTAATTTATTTGCTACTTTTTGTCCTTCTACAGCTGTAGTGACGGGGGATTCTGTGCCTGGCACAACGGGAATTCCGGCCTTAATCATGGTTTTTCTTGCTTCTGACTTATCACCCATTTTTGATATTATATCAGCAGATGGACCTATAAATATTAGGTTACACTTATGACATAGGTCTGCAAATTTAGGGTTTTCAGCCATGAATCCAAAGCCGGGATGTATTGCATCTGCTCCAGTTATAAGTGCTGCACTAAGTATTCTATCCATTTTCAAATAACTGTCTTTTGCCATGGCAGGACCTATACATATGGATTCATCTGCTAATTGTACATGTAAGGCATCTTTATCAATTTCCGAATAAACTGCTACAGTATCTATACCCATTTCTCTACATGCCCGTATAATTCTTACTGCAATCTCACCACGATTAGCTATTAATATTTTATTAATCATTAAGATAAGCCTCCTATTTTACCCAATGGCAAACATTAACTCTCCTTCAGCAAACACCTTATCTCCATCGTATGCTTTGGCACTAGCAATACCTATATGCCCTTTGTTTTTAATTAAGGACACTTCCAAGGTTAATACATCTCCTGGTAGGACCTTATTACGAAATTTGAATTTATTAATACCTGCAAAGTAAGCGTTTTTGCCTTTGTTTTCTTCTAAGGAAAGATAGACCACGGCACCTAATTGAGACAAGGCCTCGATTATTAATACACCTGGCATAACCGGTTCTTCAGGGAAATGTCCTGCAAAGAAGGGCTCATTGTAGGTTACGCACTTTCGACCAATACCATGCTTTCCCGATTCTAACACGTCTACTCTATCTATCAACAAAAATGGACTTCTCTGAGGTATTATTTCTTTAATTTTATTAATATCTAACATCTTCTACTCCTTCTTATATAGCTTATATATGTTTATCTTGATATGCTTAACTTATAGACTTGATTTTTTCCTCGCTTTATATGCTTAGATTATTGACTTGCTTTATATTCCTAACTTTATACGCTTAGATTATTGACTTGCTTTATATTCTTAGTTTTATTTACTTGGCATAATTGACTAGGGTTTAATTACGACCAAGGGTTGACCGAATTCTACAAGATCCTGATTGTCAACTAAGATTTCCTGAACAACTCCGTCAATTGGGGCCTCTATCTCATTCATAATTTTCATAGCCTCTATGATGGCAATAACTTGACCCTTTTTAACCCTATCTCCCACTTCTATATAAGGATCGCTATCTTCAGAGGGGGAAGAATAAAATGTACCTACTATGGGGGATTTTACTAGGAATTTATCTGTATCATCCTTATCTTTATTAATATGCTTTTCGTTGTTTTGGCCATCAAATTTACTTATATCTTCCTCATGACTAATCTGATAAGATTTATTTACCTTATGGGGGTAACTGACATTCTCGGAATCTTTAGCCTGTAGTGAATGTGCATCCTCAGGATATTTGTACACTCCGCAAAAGTTATCTATACCCTTAGATAACTCTATACTAAGGTTACCTTCTGTATATTTAAATGATGATAAGTTGGAATCTGAAACTTCTTGAATCAGCTTTATAATTTGATCCATTTCCATATGCTTTCTCCTAACTACAGATATTTAATAAAATATTATACTTAATCAATAAATCTCTTAACTAATAAGCTACCGTTATGACCACCAAATCCTAAGGAGTTACTTATGCAGTGGTTAACTTCCTTACTGGTTTCAGCTTCTTTTGTATAATTTAGATCCAGCTCTTCATCCATCACCTTATATCCTGCTGTAGCATGTATGTAGTTATCTAAGATTGATTTTACACATACAATAAATTCCACAGCTCCTGCCGCTCCAAGGAGATGGCCTGTCATGGATTTTGTTGAATTTACATTTACCTTATAGGCATGGTCCTTAAGGGCCATTTTTATAGACCTTGTTTCATACAAATCATTTAGGGGGGTACTGGTTCCGTGGGCATTGATGTAATCAACATCTTCAGGTTTAATACCTGCTTCTTCAATTGCAAGAAGCATGGCTCTTGCCGCTCCTTCACCGTCCTCTGATGGGGAAGTTATGTGGAAAGCATCACAGGTTGCCCCATAGCCTACTACTTCTCCATATATTTTTGCCCCTCTTGCCCTGGCATGTTCTAAAGATTCTAATACTACTACTCCCGCACCTTCCCCCATGATGAATCCATTTCTCTCCTTGTCAAAGGGAATGGATGCTCTTAAGGGATCTATAGATGTACTTAGGGCAGTTAGGGCACTAAATCCTGCAATACCCGTGGGAGTTATAGTTGATTCTGTTCCTCCTGCAAGCATTACATCAGCATCTCCATATTGAATATACCTGTAAGCCTCACCTATTGAGTGGGTACCGGTGGCACAGGCAGTAACTACATTGGTACATTTACCCTTAAGGCCAAACTGAATAGCCACATTGCCAGCAGCCATATTAGATATCATCAGTGGTACCATAAGGGGCGAAACTCTTCTTGGCCCTTTATTATTAATATTGGTATATTCTCTTTCAATGGTTTCAAGACTTCCAATTCCAGAACCTACTGAAACCCCTATTCTTGTTCTATCTTCTTTGTCTAGATTAATTTTAGAATCTTCTAAAGCTTCCTTAGCTGCAGCTACAGCAAACTGCGAAAACCTTTCCATTCTTTTTGCTGACTTTATCTCCATATATACTTTGGGATCAAAATCTTCTACTTGTGCTGCTAATTTTACTTTATAATTACTTGTATCAAAATAAGTTATAGGCTTAAAAGGAATTACTTGTGCTCTTATATTATTCCAAAAGCTGTTAACATCATTTCCAATGGGGGTTATAAGTCCCATGCCTGTTACTACAACTCTTCTCTTCATAGATACCTCCCGAAATGTTTCCATAAATTTAAATATCATATATAGCTACTAATAATGTTAAGTGGTTTTTTATCTAATAAATCATTTAATTAACTTATATCTGATATTTATCTTTATCTGTTTTATATATCTTTATCTGATATTTATAATTATCTTTATCTGTTATTTATCTTTATCCTATACCTATATCCCTAGTCCACCATCAACTTGAATTGTCTGACCAGTAATATATGAACTATAATCTGATGCAAGAAATGCTACTGTCTGTGCTACATCAGTGGTCTCGCCAAACCTCTTTAAAGGTATCTGCTCTTTAATAAGATCCTTCCATTGTTCCTTTAAGCCCTCTGTCATATCTGTGTTGATATAACCTGGAGCTACTGCATTAACAGTAATCCCTCTGGAACCTAGCTCCTTTGCTAAGGATTTTGTCATTCCAATTACACCAGCTTTTGAAGCACTATAATTAAGCTGTCCAGTATTTCCGTGGATTCCTACTATTGAGGAAATATTAATTATTCTTCCATACCTTTGTTTCAGCATAAGGGGTGATACATGTCTTAGACAGTTAAAAGTACCCTTCAAATTAATATCTATTACCTTATCAAATTCTTCTTCTGACATTCGAAGTATTAAATTATCCTTGGTTATACCGGCATTGTTAACTAATATATCAAGTCGGCCAAATTCATCTTTTATATCAGATACCATTTGCTTTACCGCTTCAAAGTCTGATACATCAGCCTTATAAAGACGAGCCTTACCATTATTGTTAGTGATTTTATCATATACTTCTTCAGCTTTTTCCTTAGAGCCATTATAATTAATAACTATAGTAGCTCCATAGGAAGCCAGAGTTAGGGCAATCTCTCTTCCTATGCCTCTGCTAGCTCCTGTTACCAAAGCAACCTTTTCTTTAAGCATGCATTACCTCCTGCAATTTATCTAAATCCTCAATCTTATCAACATTTAATACTATACAAGTAGGATTGATCTTTTTTACAAATGATGACAGTGTTTTTCCTGGTCCGATTTCTATAAATATATTAACTCCCTCATTTATAATATTTTCAATGGACTGTTGCCACTTAACACTTGAGTAAACCTGTTGGCAAAGAAGCTCTTTAATATCCTTATTATCATAAACATACTCTGCTGTTACATTAGACACATAAGGAATAGTCGGTCTATTAACTGATATAGATTCTAATGTATCTAGAAGTTTTTCTCCTGCTTCCTTAAGCATTGGAGAGTGAAAAGCACCGCTGACATTTAGCTTAATTATTCTTTTGGCTCCAATGTCTTTTAACCTCTTGCTAGCCTCATCTACCGCCTGGTTTTCTCCGGATATTACTACTTGACCAGGGCAATTGTAATTAGCAACTGTAACGATTCCATTTGTGTCATTACATACCCTCAAGACATCATCACCCGATAGGCCAATTACTGCTGCCATAGAGCTGATTCCTTGTGGAAGAGCACTATCCATATAGATTCCTCTTTTTCTTACTACCCTTAGAGCGTCCTGAAATGACATTACTCCTGAAGTTATTAGGGCAGGGTATTCACCTAAGCTTAAACCGGCACATACATCCGGTATAAACCCCATATTTCTTACCACAGAAGCTTGAGCAATACAGGTTGTTACCAGGGCAATTTGGGTAAATTCTGTTATATTTAACCTGTCATTTTGTTTAAAAATAAGCTCCTTCATATCTATACCTAATATGGAAGAGGCCTCATCAAAAACATCTCTACTTTCCCGAAAATTATCATAGAAATCTTTGCCCATTCCTATGTACTGAGAGCCTTGACCGGGAAATATATATGCAATTTTATTCATTATGATTACCTAGACTCCTATAAAGTTAGTTTTTATGTTATTAGATTGCATGAGTAAAGCAATCTTGTTGACTATATAACATACTTTCTACTTAACAATTCTTTAGCCTGCTCCATGATTTCATCAATTATCTCTTTACAGGTCTGTTCTTTTTTTATTAATCCTGCTATTTGACCAGCCATAACAGTACCATTCATTACATCCCCATTAATTACAGCTTCTCTTAGTTTACCAACGGTAAGGGCTTCTAGCTCCATGAAGTCTACTCCCTCTTTCTCCATTTGCAGATATTTTCTAGTCATGGTATTGCGAAGTCCCCTTACAGGATGACCTATGGACCGTCCTGTAACTACTGAATCCACATCCTTAGAATTAATAATTCTTTGTTTATAGTTATCATGAACAATAGATTCCTTTGCAACCACAAACCTAGTTCCTAACTGTGCACCGCTGGCTCCTAGCATAAATACAGCAGCAAGCCCTCTTCCGTCTCCTATTCCTCCAGCAGCTATTACAGGAATACTCACAGCATCAACCACTTGTGGAATTAAGGCCATGGTTGTATTTTCCCCAATATGTCCACCTGCTTCTGTTCCTTCAGCAATAATTGCATCTACTTCATATCTTTCTAATCTTTTTGCAAATGCAACAGATGAGACAACAGGAACCACCTTAATACCTGCCTCTTTCCACATAGGTATGTATTTTTCGGGACTTCCTGCACCTGTTGTTACAATCTTTACTCCTTCATCTATTACTAACTGAGCAATTTCAGCTGCATTTGGTGAAATCAACATAATATTGACACCAAAGGGTTTCTTGGTTAATTCCTTAGCCTTTCTAATCTCATCCCTAACCACTGCTACAGGAGCATTTCCTGCAGCAATAATACCTAAACCACCGGCATTGGAAACTGCAGCTGCCAGTTTATGCTCTGCAACCCAAGCCATGCCCCCTTGAATAAGGGGGTATTCTATATCAAATAATTCACATATATTATGCTTCATAAACTATTCAATTCCTTTACTATTTAAATACTTAACAATATCTTCAACTGTATCAATCGTCTCCAAATCCTCAGTTGGAATTTCTATATCAAATTGATCTTCAATATCCATAACCATCTCAAATAAATCTAATGAATCTGCTCCCAAATCATTTTTAAATGAAGATTGTAAACTAACATCACTTTCCTCAAGGCTTAATTTTTCTGCAATCATAGGTCTAATTTTTTCAAACATTTTCTTTTCTCCTAACATTCTTATAATATTTTAAAGTTTTATATTTTTACTTATAAAAAGACTTGGGAAATATTCCTTGTCATCTTAGTTTGTGGCTAGCTTAAATATTTTCTTACTTAGTTTTGGCTTCTTTTTCTTG
>JAAYRE010000076.1 GCA_012518935.1 Clostridiales bacterium | reverse complement strand
TTCTTACTATATAAGAAGAATTCACTTTGACGTATTAATCCCTTGGGACCCCCAAGGCGATGGAGGTAGTCATATAAGGTTACAATCTGCTCTGTAGTATAAGGAGCTCTAGATTGCTGGCCATCACGAAATGTAGTGTCCGTAATAAATATTTCATCCGGAAGGTTATGGGGAACAATTCGCTCATTAAATGCTATCTTAGGAACTTCATCATAGGGAAATAAGTTGCGGAAAGTGTTTGGTTCCTCAACGTCTACCAAAGGGTAAATCGGCTCTTCCAATTCTAGAAGGTTGTTTTTGGGATTGATGTGTACTTTTCTCTGCTCCATATTATTTTTTCTCCATCCTTTTTAATAAATTATTCATGCATATGCCTATAGTTATATTGAATAATTATAAATTTGTATTATTGTATACAATAATACTTTGGATGTCAATAAGAATTGTTATATACTGCTCACTTTGTTTTTATACATCTCGGTCCATTGAAAAACTGCCACATCCATAACAATGTGACAGCCCATTACATTATTCAATATTCTATTAGATAAAATACATAATTATCTCATATACAATAGGCACCAATATAGCCGGCAGGAGATTACCTGTTTTTATCTTCTTTCCAAAGATCATGTTTATTCCAATTGCAAAGATGAGAATGGAGCCTACAAAAGAAAGATTTAAAATCAGTCTTTCACTTAGAAATGGTTCAATAAAACCTGAGGCTATGGTAATTATTCCTTGATAGATTCCTACTGGTATTACTGAAAAGAATACTCCAATACCTAAAGTCGATGCAAAAAAGATGGCAACTACACCGTCAATAACTCCCTTTGCCAATAGCATAGAGGGGTCTCCATTAAGTCCATCCCTTAAAGAGCCTATGATAGCCATGGCACCTACGCAAAAGAGCAATGAACTATTAACAAAACCTTCTACAAACCCCTTATTCTTGTCCTTATCAACCTTTAGTTTACCTTTTAGCCATTCACCAACATTATCAAGCCTTGCTTCGATATCTATAAATTCACCTATTAGTCCCCCTATTGCTAGAGATATAATCATAAGCATAATATTTGAACTTTTAATTACTCCGTCATCTATTACAAGTAATCCTTCTAAGGCTCCGCTTATACCTATGAACATCACTGCAAGACCCAGACCACTCATTATGGTTTCTTGATAGTGCTGTTTTAATCTTCCTTTAAGTAAAAATCCAAATGTAGCTCCTATAAGAATAAGAGATATATTACCCAGTGTGCCAAAACCTATCATATATATTTAAGGTCGGAAAACATACCAACCATCCTCCATTATGTTTTCTAGTAGAATCTTACTTGATTAATCTCACTTGTCTAATCCTACTTATTTTTTTATCTCACTTTTTATACCTATTTTTTATAATCTCTCAGGATAAGATACTGTTATGCTAAGCCAGTAGTCTGTTCAACTTCACGGAGTGCAAGGATTGTTTTTTCTAACAATTCATCAAGCTCCCAGCCAAGCATAGCCGCCCCATCACTTATAACCTCTCTTGAGCACCCTGCAGCGAATTTAGGAGTTTTAAATTTCTTTCTTACTGAACTTACCTCCAAATCCATAGTGCTTTTTGATGGACGCATTCTAACCACTGCCCCGATTAATCCTGTCAGTTCATCTGTAGCATAAAGAACTTTCTCCATCTCATGTTCAGGTTTTACGTCCACACAGATGCCATATCCGTGACTTACTACAGCATGTATAAGTCTTTCATCCAAGCCCCTATCTCTCATGATTTCCCCAGTCTTCACGCAGTGCTCATCGGGATACATTCCAAAATCAAGGTCATGAAGCAAGCCTACGATTCCCCAGAACTCTTCCTCTCCATGGCCTAATTCCCTTGCAAAATATTTCATTACACCTTCCACAATTCTAGCGTGTTTTAGGTGAAATTCGTCGGTATTAAATTCTGTTAACAGCTCCCATGCTTCTTCTCTGCTTGGTATTTTTCCCACATTAATCATCCTTCCATATAGTAATGTATAAAGTTTCGTTATTTATGAATATACAATATAATGCTCCAAATTACAAGCTCGCTATTTTTATGCCATCATATTCTTGATATTTATAATAAACTTATATTATTATTTATTGTAGCCTATTATATCCTTAATAACTTCACCGGCTATTATAAGCCCAGCTACAGAAGGGACAAAGGAGACGCTACCGGGTATTTGACGTTTGGCAGTACATTTTCTATCTGTACCTGGAGGGCATACACAATTGCTTTTACAACTGTTACTTGTATCTTGGGCTGGCTTTATTGCAGGCTCTTTTGAATAAACCACCTTAAGATTTTTAACTCCCCTGGCTGCTAGTTCCTTTCGCATTACTTTAGCTAAGGGACACACTGAAGTCTTATATATATCAGTCACCTCAAACCTGGTAGGGTCCATCTTATTTCCTGCACCCATACAACTGATAATTGGAACATTCTGTTCCTGGCAACGTACTACTAGCTCAATCTTTCCTGATACGGTATCAATAGCATCTATTACATAGTCATACTGTGAAAAATCTAATTCTCCTGCTGTATCAGGGGTAAAGAAGCACTGGTGCATTACCACCTCTGCCTTAGGGTTAATCTCTAGGATTCTATCCCTCATTACCTCAACCTTATACTTCCCTATTGTCTTTCTAGTAGCTATAATCTGTCTATTGAGATTTGTCAAGCATACCTTATCATCATCTATCAAATCAAAATGTCCTATACCACTGCGTACTAATGCCTCTACTGTATATCCTCCTACCCCTCCGATTCCAAATACGGCAACCCTTGCCTTACTTAGCTTCTTTATGGCTTCTTCGCCTAGCAGAAGTTCTGTTCTTGAAAATTGGTTTAACATGATGTCCTCCCATTTAATTCTTATATATAAAGCATGATAAACATAATATCTTATTATATCATTTTATTCAAGAAAGTTATACTGTAAAGAGAAGGAACATATCACAAGATAGAGTTTTCCTTACGAAGCATACTTTTTATACTAGGAAATTTAAAAATCTTTTCTAGTGTATAAAAAGGGTGTTATCATTAGCAGTAACTCCTGCTTTGATAACACCCTAATTATTATTTTACTTCTTCAAATTCATCTTTGCCTACTCCACATAGGGGGCAAACCCAATCCTCGGGAACATCTTCCCACTTAGTTCCTGGAGCTACTCCGTTATCAGGATCTCCTAATTCTTCATCGTAAATATAACCACAAGCCATGCATTCATACTTCTTCATAATAATACCTCCATTCGTATTAAATGGTTTAATTGTAGTAGTAATTAAAGCTACATTTACATATATATCATAACCTGGAAAAAATCTCAACCATTTTATCTGAATTATTACAACAACTGATTTTTTAACATCTAATATTAACAGATAATCCACAGGATAAAGTATATAGTAGTCAAGGGTAATACATAAAAATATATTTAAGGGTTACAAAATAAATTTCATATGTTATACTATCCATGATTAGCATATTATATTTAATAGGCTAATCTATGTACATATTAATATATCCTAAAATCTATAATGGAGGTATGACTATGAAAGCTTCAATCGATCGTGACGGATGCATTGGATGCCAACTATGTGCTGAGACATGTCCGGAAGTTTTTAGAATGGATGATGAGGGACTAGCTGAGGTACATACTGATCCTGTTCCAGCTGATGCAGAAGAATCTGCCCAGGACGCAGCAGATAATTGCCCTGTAGGAGTAATAACTGTAGAATAAGACTATCAATTATTATAGGAGATCTAACAAATAATTGAATAAAGTAAATCTAGTAGGAGGTAGCTGAGTATTCCAGCTACCTCCTAGTTTATTGTCTATGTATAATACTAATCTTCTTTCTTTTTAAGTACCTTTACTCCAAGAGCAGAAACAATAGCCCCTATACCAAAATACAATCCTAGGGAAGCTACGCCAGTCTTTGGAGCATTACCAGAAGCAAATACTAAGGTTTCAAATACGTCGTCATTTTGCCATGCATCCTTAAGGTCATCGTTAGTATGTAATGTACAGTTTCTTTTTCCGCCACTGGCAGCATTAACTTGTAGTGTAAATAAAACACTTTCTCCTTCAACCGCTGCATAAGGTACCTTAAATTCTACATTGTAGCCTACATCAGTCTTTAAGACCTTAGCATCAGATACAATGGTACCACTATAGGATTCATCCACTGCATAGGCTTGCATCAGTTGACCTTTGTTCTCGAATCTGAATTCAACACTGTCCTTTTCCCAAACGTTGGCATTTGCATCATCTAACTCGCTGTCACTTACTTCTACGATGAAGTATATTGCTTCCGCATCATAGATTGCCCAAGCACTTGCTGCAGTTCCATCTGCTTCTCCGTCAGATACAGCATCCATCTTCATCTCCTGTGCACCAGCATAGGCCTCATCCTTAAGACCATCAATAACTGCAGTACCTTTACCAGCATTCCATGAAGCATTAGGATCTGCCATCGCAGTTGTAGTAAAACCTAAGGTAAAAATACAGGTTAAAACTAAAGCAAAAATCTTTTTTAGCTTCATTCTTATATCCCCTTCCTATAATGTGGTGTTGCAACTATATTTTACCATTTCATATTAAAAAATACAAGTATAAGCAAGGTTCATATAAAAATATTTTGTGGGTCAGCTTTAATCAAAACTCGGAGAAGTTTCTTGTTAAGTTTAGTGCATCCCTGCGGAGCATTTTTAATATAATAGGACGCATTTTCCTATTATATTAAAAAGAGTTGTATATATAAAACATACAACTCTTTCTCTTTCTATTCCATTTTCATATCTGCAAAAATATCAACTAATTATGAAAAATTATTTTGTTTCTAAGATATATTGGTTTAGGATGCTCTCTAACAATTCTTGTCTACCGGATTTGTTAGGTGTAACATTATTCTTTAATGCATATTCTTCTAACTCTTTGAAGCTAACCTTACCATCAACGATATCCTTACCAATACCTTCAGTATAGCTAGCATATCTCTCAGCCTTAACATTCTCAAATACTTTATCTTCAATAAGCTTAGCTGCTACCTTTAGACCCTTAGCAAATGCATCCATACCAGCAATATAAGCATAGAATAAATCATCATCTTCAAATGAAGCACGACGTACCTTGGAGTCGAAGTTTAATCCGCCCTTACCAAGTCCACCATTAAGTAGGATTTCATACATTGCAAGTGTTGTATCATATACGTTAGTAGGGAATTGGTCTGTATCCCATCCAAGCATAGGATCACCAGTGTTAGCATCTACGCTACCAAGAACTCCATTAATTCTACTCATGTTCAGCTCATGCTGGAATGTATGCATAGCTAATGTAGCATGGTTTGCTTCAATGTTCATCTTGAAATGATCCTCTAAATTGTACTTTCTCAAGAAGGATAGTACTGTCTGAGTATCAAAGTCATATTGATGTTTTGTAGGCTCCTTGGGCTTAGGCTCGATTAAGAACTGGCCAGTAAAACCGATTTCCTTAGCATAGTCAACTGCCATCTGAAGCAATCTAGCATAGTTATCAAGCTCAAGGGCTGTATCAGTATTCAGCAGAGTCTCATAGCCTTCACGACCACCCCAGAATACGTAGTTCTCACCACCTAATTCCTTAGTAATCTCCATAGCCTTCTTAATCTGTGCTGCTG
>JAAYRE010000075.1 GCA_012518935.1 Clostridiales bacterium | reverse complement strand
CTGATAAAAAGAAATTTATCTTTGTAAGAAACAAGGAACTATGGTTTTATGATCTTGAAGAAAATGAAATAGTCAGAATCTTTTCTTTCCGTCAGGATGAAACAGACTATATAAGAGATATCTACGACCAACATGATATCCGTATACTTAATATGGATGCAGAGGGAAATGTGGATTTTATGGTCTATGGTTATATGAACCGAGGTCAGTATGAGGGTAGGGTGGCCTTAGTCTTGTATGAATATATCCGAACAGAGCAAAGGATTGAGGAAAAGGTATATATTCCTGTAGATAAGCCCTATCAGACATTAAAAGAGAATCTTGGAGAAATTGCTTATGTCAATTCCTTAGATGTCTTTTATTTTCACTTATATAATAAAATTTATGCTTATGATTTGATTACAAGACAGATTACAGTATTGGAGGATAATGTTAATAGGGAAGATGTTGTAACTTTTTATGAAAAAGGCTATGTAGCATGGCAAGAAAGTTCAAACCTAAAAGATGCTAACAATATTAAAATTATGAATCTTGAAACAGGTGAAACCCAGCAGATTAACGCTGGCTCAGAATATAAAATTCTCCTATTGGATAAGATAGATTCTAACCTAATATGTGGATTTGTAGCTGAAAGTGATATTACTACGTTAATTGATGGTACTGTAGTTGTTCCAATGAGCAAGATTGAAATTGCCACAACCCAGAGGGAAATCCTAAAAACATATACTAAGGATGGCTTCTATATAACTGGTGTTGAGGTTAAAGATAATGTTATTGAACTATATAGAACACAAAAAACAAGCACTGATGGACGTAACCATTTTGTGGATGCAACTAATGATTATATAATGAATAAAGCTATTGAGAAGACCCCATTCTTGCAGTTGACATCAAGGGTTACAGAAGCAGCCCTAACGGAATATTATTTACAGTTACCTACAGGTTATGTTATAGATGATGTGCCAAAGGTGCTCACCACAGCAAATACCATAATTTCACAGGATCCTACTTTACGGCTATCCATGGAAGAGGATTTTGTTTATTATACTCATATAATGGGAGAGCTTGAGGGTGCCTATAATGAGGCTGCAGATGCAATAACCATTGCTGATGAGGGAGTGGGAGTTGTTAGAAGTAATGAAAATCATATAGTATGGGAGCGGGGTGTTAATGCCAACAAAAGCATATTAAGTGGTTTTAATAATGTTCAGATTAATGGCGAAAATTCTATAGAAAGCTGTATTAAGATACTAACCTCCTATATGGGAAAAAATATTAAAAGTGTAACATTTGATTTGTCAAATATTTCGGTGTATGATATTTTGGATAAATACCTATCTGAAAAACCCATTCGTCTAACTGGTGTAACCTTAGACCAAGCATTGTATTATGTATCAAAAGGTAGACCTATAATAGCTATGGTTAGTTATAGTGATGCTGTACTAATATATGGATATGATGCTTATAATATCTATATGATTGATCCAGTACAAGGAAAATCTGTTAAGATGGGTATACAAGATAGCAAGGAAATGTTTGAAGAAGCAGGAAATATTTATATTTCCTATTTGGAGTAGAGAGGTACTTATTAACAGCTAAGTAATCTTGGTGCTATAGTAAGATGTATTTTAAATTGGGATGAATTCCATTGTATTTGAGTACAAGATACTATAAACCAAGGCTTAATAATAATAAGAAAAGGAGAAATAAAATATGGATGAAAGAATAAAGATATTGGCAAACAATTTAGTGAATTATTCAATGGCAGTAAAACCAGGAGATAAGGTCTATGTTCATTATACAGGGGAGTCGACTGTTGATTTGGCTAGGCAAATTGTTAAAGAAGTATATAAGGCAGAGGGTATTCCCTTTGTGCATTATACAAATCCTAGATTGCATAGAGAATTGCTACTAAACTGTACTGAGGAACAAATGTCATTGATGGCAAAAATAGATGCAGCTGAAATGGAGCAAATGGATTGCTATGTGGGTATTCGTGGTTCAGATAATATTTCTGAGTATGCAGATGTACCTCAGGACAAAATGAAAATATATGAAACATATTATCAAACACCTGTACATCATGATATAAGAGTAAAGAAAACTAGATGGGTTGTTCTACGTTATCCCAATGCATCTATGTCACAGCTGGCAGACATGAGCCAGGAAGCCTTTGAGGATTTCTACTTTAGGGTATGTAACCTAGATTATAGTAAGATGGATGAAGCTATGAAGAGCCTTGTTGATTATATGAATCGTACAGACAAGGTACGAATTGTTGGACCAGGCACAGATTTAAGCTTCTCTATAAAGAACATACCTGCAATTCCATGTTCGGGATTAAGAAATATTCCTGACGGTGAAGTATTTACAGCACCTGTAAGAGATAGTGTCAATGGTACTTTAACCTATAATACTCCTGCAGTATTCCAGGGATTTACCTTTGAAAACATTTCTTTCAGGTTTGAGAATGGTAAGATTGTTGAAGCCACATCTAATGATACAGAAAGAATAAATGATGTTCTAAATACGGATGAAGGAGCACGCTATATCGGTGAATTTGCTATCGGAGTTAACCCATATATTCTTAAGCCTATGAAGGACACTCTATTTGATGAGAAAATCATGGGATCCTTCCACTTTACTCCCGGTAATTGCTATGAGGAGGAGGCTCCTAATGGAAATCAATCTGCAATACATTGGGATTTGGTGTGTATACAGACTCCTGAATTTGGGGGTGGAGAGATATATTTTGATGATGTGTTAATTCGCAAGGATGGTAGATTTGTTGTTAAGGAATTAGAATGTTTGAATCCTGAAAATCTAATCTAAAAAGGAGCGGTGGGATATGAAATTATTGACGGCAGCAGTACCTTGCTATAACTCGGCCGAATATATGCACCATGCTATTGACACTCTTTTATCCGGTGGCGATTGTATGGAAATAATCGTTGTAAATGATGGTTCAAAGGATGACACAGAAAAGATTGGACTGGAGTATCAGGAAAGGTATCCTGATATTGTTCGAGTTATCAGCCAGGAAAATGGCGGTCACGGGGAAGCTGTTAATACTGGCCTCGCAAATGCTAATGGTTTATATTTTAAGGTGTTGGATAGCGATGATTGGGTTAATGAAAAAGCATTACAAGAAGTTATTGCTAAATTAAAAGAGCTGATAGCAGACGGTAATAGCCCTGATTTGTTTCTTGTGAATTATGTCTATGAAAAGGTGGGAGCAAAACGGAAGAAGGTTATTAATTATAAGGGAGCACTTCCAAGGGATGAGGTTTTTACATGGGATGATATGATGCACTTTAGAATAGACCAGAATATCCTGATGCATTCCACTATATATCGTACAAAACTATTAAAGGATTGTGGAATAAAGTTACCTAAACACACCTTCTATGTGGATAACATATTTGTATATCAGCCTTTGCCTTATGTAAAAACCCTTTACTATATGGACGCTAATCTCTATCGTTATTTTATAGGTAGAGAGGATCAATCTGTCAATGAGAAGGTTATGGTAGGCAGGGTTGACCAACAGATTAGGGTTACTAAGATTATGATAGAATCCCATGATCTTATGAGTATAAGAAGCAGGAAGCTTAGGAATTATATGATAAAATATTTATCAATGATGATGGCTGTAAGTTCGGTACTTTTGATTAAAGAGGGCAGTGATGAAAGCCTTACTAAAAAAGAAGAACTTTGGAATTATCTTAAGAATTACGATAAGCGAATATATAAAAAGATTAAATCACATATTCTAGGCCGTTCTATGAATCTACCTGGCAAATTTGGACGAAGGGTAGTTGAAGTAGGATATAATATTGCTAGAAAGATATATGGATTTAATTAATGTAAATAGCTGTTTTAAATGAATTGGGCTGTCCCTTACTTATGGGACAGCCTCTTGAAATTTTATAGAGCTACTTTGAGAAGGTAATAAGGCTTGTAATAAGTCCATTTTACCTGTCTTTGTAAGCATAATATATTAGATATTAGATAGTTCCTGTTTGACTTCTTTGGCAGCCTTATTATCAGGCAGCAGGTATACAAGAGTATACATAATTACACTAAGAATAATTCCGCCAAATACATCAAGTATAGAATGTTGCTTCAAGAATACTGTTGACATGCAGATAAGCACTGTTAACACGAAAACGGATATCTGTAGCCACTTAATAGGGCGTAATTTCTCGCTTCTATGGATGGCTATCATGGCCCCAATTGAATTATATACATGGATGCTGGGAAATACATTGGTAGCAGTATCGATATTATATATAAATCCTGTCCAGTCAGTAAATATATTGCTTCTTCCAAGGGTATCTAAATCTACCCTAAGGTGATGACCGTTAGGCCATATGGTATATATAATTAAACATATTGTCATTCCAATAAAGAGAAAAGCACAGCATTTTAGAAAATCCTGCTTTGAGCTAAGGAAAAAGTAGGCTACAGTGACAAATATGTAACCAAACCATAAGAAATAAGGGATTATAAAAATCTCTAAGAATGGTATATAGTCATCTAGCCTAGAATACACAGGTGTAAAATCAGTGGTTACACTACGTTCAAGTGCTGTAAACCAAACCATATATATAATAAAATATATTAAAATTACACCATGTTTATATTTGTTAAAAAAAGCTCTAAGATTGTTGTTTTCACCTTTTAATATCACTAAGTCACCTCGTTTCAGATTGTGTCACTTGCATTATGTTTGACATTATATCACATTGTAGTTACATGCACAATATACAGAAAATTACTTCTATGAGATATTATATGATATTTATTTATTTTTTTAAAACTTACTTTTTTTATTTTTCTATAAGATGGGCAATATATTATACATGAAAGATAATGGACATATAGATATAAAATACTTATAATGTTATTAGTTATTAACTGCCAAATAACTAATAAATACTTATAGAGGTAAAGATAATATCAGTATAGTAATTGATTATATATAAGATGGAGGTTAAAGAATGAAGCGAATATTCTTAATTATACTAGATAGTCTTGGTGTTGGTGAGCTTCCAGATGCTAAGGATTATAAGGATGAGGGAAGCCATACTTTATTCGCAGTATCAAAAAGCAAGCATTTTCATATGCCCAACATGGAGAGATTAGGGCTTTTTCATATTGATGGAGTAAAAGAGAAATTTACGGGATTGGATTTGAATAAGGGCTTTGACGGTAGTGTTGGCAGGCTTGCAGAGAAATCCAAGGGAAAAGATACTACAACAGGTCACTGGGAAATAGCAGGGGTTATATCCAAACAACCATTTCCCACTTATCCCAATGGATTTCCGGAGGAGATTATTGATGAATTTGAAAAGAGAACAGGTAGGAAGGCTCTATGTAATCTTCCTTATTCAGGAACAGAAGTAATTGTAAAATACGGAAAAGAACATATGGAGACAGGTGCCCTTATTGTATATACCTCTGCAGATAGTGTGTTTCAGGTTGCCGCTCATGAAGAGGTTGTTCCGATTAAGGAACTTTATAGATGTTGTGAGATAGCTAGAGAAATTCTTCAGGGTCAGCATGGGGTAGGTCGTGTAATAGCAAGACCATTTATCGGTACTTATCCGAACTTTACCCGCACCTCCAATAGGCATGATTATTCCCTAGCACCTCCACTGACCATGCTGGATCAATTGGAGATGGCTGGTTATGATGTGTTGGGAGTAGGTAAGATTTATGATATTTTTGCTGGTAAGGGCATTACTGATACAGTAAGATCTAAGGATAATGCAGAGGGGATTGAGTTATTAATTCAACGGATGCATAAAGAATTTAAGGGCCTTTGTTTTGTTAACTTGGTGGATTTTGATATGCTATATGGACATCGAAATGATGTGGATGGTTATGCCAAGGCCTTAACTTATTTTGATAAGCAACTTCCTCGTATCTTAGAGACCTTAAGAGATGAAGATATATTAATTATAACAGCAGACCATGGTTGCGACCCGTCAACTGTCTCAACTGATCACTCAAGGGAATATGTTCCTGTGGTAGTCTACGGAAAACATATTAAGAAAAATATTAATCTTGGTACAGGGGAGACTTTTGCAGATGTTGCAGCTACTATATTAGAATACTTCGATGTAGAAAGTCGTGTTGCAGGAACATCTTTCTTAAAGGATATTTATAAAGTCTAAGATGATATAGTAGATATAAAATATTGTCAAACTAAAATATAAGATGGCAAATTTATTGATAGTGTTGTTTCTGGAACAAGGAATAAGGAAAGCAGAAAGATGAATTTTTATTAATATGAAAGGATAAAAGATGAAAGTTATTATTCAAAGAGTTTTAGAAGCCAGGGTAGAAGTGGATAAAAGATGTGTGGGACAAATAGGAAAGGGTTTTTTGATATTTCTTGGAGTAGGTAAAGAGGATACTAAACAAATAGCTGATAAATATATAGATAAAATACTTAAACTAAGAATATTTGCTGATGAGATGGGAAAAACAAACCTATCCCTGGAGGATGTACAGGGGGAGGTATTGGTGGTATCCCAATTCACCTTATATGCTGATTGCCGAAGAGGAAATCGACCAGACTTTATAAAAGCTGGAGATGCCAAATTAGCAAAGGAATTGTATGAGTATTTTATAAGTCAGATTAAAGCAAGGCTAGGAAAAGTCCAGTCAGGTGAATTTGGTGCTGATATGAAGATATCGTTGGTCAATGATGGTCCTTTTACAATTATTTTGGATGAAGACTTAGTGTAATGCCATAAATTTAACCAAATTTTAATCTGCCTTTAAAGTATCATGATAATACTTATAGTATAATGAAAAGTGTAATGATAGTGCCCATATAGGATTAGGATTGAGTGACTATTAATAATATATAAGGGATTGGTGGGATGAAATGATACAGATTAATAAGCTGACAAAGATTTATAAATTAACCAAGAAGCAAATGTTAGAACAAAAAACTAAGAAGGATATTAAAAGGGCAGTAGATAATCTAAGTTTAGTTGCAAGACCTGGTGAAATATATGGACTCCTAGGTCCCAATGGGGCAGGAAAGACAACGGCTCTTCGCTGCATTGCTACATTATTAAAGCCAACAGAAGGAAGTATAAGTGTAAATGGATATGATACCATAAGGGATTCTGATGACGTTAGGAGAGAAATTGGATTTTTAACTAATGAAATCAAATTAGACCCTCAATTTTCTCCCAAGTATATGTTTAACTTTTTTGGTAAACTACATAAAGTCGACGAGGAAACTATTGAAGAGAGAAGAGAAAAGTTGTTTTCATACTTTGAAATCAAAGATTTTGAGGATAAGAAAATCGATGAACTATCTACAGGTATGAAGCAGAAGGCTTCCTTAGCAGTAAGCCTTGTCCACGATCCTAAGGTCATTATTTTTGACGAACCTACGACAGGTCTTGATATAGTAACAGCAAGAAGTGTAACGGATTACCTAAGACTTTTAAAAGAGGATGGAAAGACTGTTCTTATATCCACCCATATTATGACAGAAGCAGAAAAACTTTGTGATAAAATAGGGATAATTATTAATGGCTCAATGGTATCTGAGGGGTCATTAGGTGAAATCTTAAGAAAGACCAACACAAAGGATCTTGAAGATGCCTTTTTCGAGTTATATAAAATACATAATAAGGAGGAGGAATAATGATGGATGCAGTTAAACATATAATTAAAAAAGAATTAACTAGAGTGTTTTCTGATAAGAAAATGGTTATAAGTTTATTTATTCTTCCTGGTGTTCTTATTATGGTTTTGTATAGTGTTATGGGAAATCTTATTGCTAATCTAGAAAAGGACATTGAATCCCATATACCCACAGTATATATTCAGAATGCTCCTGAGGATTTTGATGATATAATAGATTCAATTAATTATATAGGAGAAATTAGGTATTTGAATTCCAAGGATTCTACTGACATAATCAAGGATGGTATATTAAAAGGTGAGATTGACTTATTGGTAGTCTTTGATGAGGGGTTTGCTAAGACAATAAGAAACTATAGTGAAGCAGGAGATGCAATTCCAGAGATTAGAACCTTTTATAATCCATCAGAGGAATACTCATTATCAGCAAGGGGCAATTTTAAGGCCATGGTATTAGAAACTTATCATCAATACCTCTTAACAGAAAGATTTGGTAATACTGAGCAGCTTCAGGTGTTTCATACTGACAGGAATCCAGAGGCAGGGATAATTATGGATGAGGACAAAGCCAGTGGTAAGGCCTTATCAATGCTTCTACCATTTCTGATTAATATTATGCTGTTTCAAGGTGCAGCGTCACTGGGAATGGATGCTATAACAGGAGAGAAAGAAAGAGGTACCATTGCAAGTATGTTGCTATCTCCCATTAAGCGAAGTGAGATAGTGTTCGGGAAAATGGTTTCTCTTGCAATATTAACCAGCTTATCCGCTGTTATCTATACTATAGCTGTTATTATCGGTATACAGAATCTGGCTGGGGGAGAAATGGGTCAATTAGCAAACATTAGCTTTGCACCGATTGAAATTATTCAATTATTTGTTCTGCTTATACTTTTGGTTTATTTCTATGTGTCTATAGTAGTTTTAGTAGCAACCTTTGCAAGAAGCCAAAAAGAAGCTGGGACCTATGTAACTCCTCTATATATATTAGTTATGCTTGGCAGTATTATGACTATGTTCTCCAGTGGTGGGGATAAAAGTACCACGCTTTATGCAATTCCAGTATATAACGGAGCGGTAGCAATACAGAATATATTGGTTGGAGAACTTACAATGACACAATTTGGTATAACCATAGGATCATTGGCTGTTTTAGCATCACTCATAACTGCTTGTATAACCAGGGCTTTTAATAACGAAAAGGTTATGTTTAATGCATAGCATTAATAAAATATAAAAAGATTATTTGGGCTGTTTCAATTTTTGGAAACAGCCCATTTTTCATATAGTAGGAAAGGTCTAAGAACATGCCTAGGCATTAATTCTAGCTTATTTAACATACTTTATTTATTTTAACAATATACATATTATAGAATTAAAAATGAGGTGCAATCAATGATTCCTGAAAGTGGAGAAAGGATCATAAGTGAGGACTATGCAGATTTAATTATAGAATATAATGGGGACGAGAGTGTGTTTGAGCAGTTTCCAGACTCTACAGTCCAAATTATTAACGTGCAATATGCTTTTGTTCATGTGCCAGTGAGCTTTATAACTCAGGATATTATATATAGATTGGGATATTCTGTGATGCCAACTTGCTTCGGGACTATTAGTGAATCAAGTCTTGAAGCATCAGGTGTTAATCAACTAAGAAATATCCCAATATTTAATCTCAGAGGTAGGGGGGTATTGATAGGCATAATAGATACTGGGGTAGATTATACTAATCCCGTTTTTCAATATGCTGATAATACAACAAGAATCATATCAATTTGGGATCAAACTATAGTCAGTGATAATCCCCCTGAAGGAATGGTATATGGTACTGAGTACACCAATGAAAAGATTAATGAGGCCTTACAAAGTGATGACCCATTATCTATTGTTCCTAGTACCGATGATGTTGGTCATGGCACCATGGTGGCTGGAATTGCAGGAGGCAATGATGCTCCAGACAGTGACTTTTTTGGAGTTGCCCCTGATGTAGAATTCGTAGTTGTTAAACTTAAGCAGGCTAAGCAGTATCTAAGGGACTTTTTCTATATTCCCAGAGATGCGGTGTGCTTTCAAGAAACAGACATATTTAGGGGGGTAGAATATTTATATGAGAAGGCAATCAGCCTAAATCGTCCTATGATAATATGTATAGCTGTTGGAAGCTCTCAGGGGGCCCATGATGGTATGGGAACTTTAAGTACATACCTATCGGGAATTGCAGGACTTCCTGGAATGGGGGTTATAGTGGCTGCTGGTAATGAGGGCAATGGTAGACGTCACTATAGTGGAATAATAAATACTGTAACTGGCTATGATACAGTGGAGCTTAATGTAGGAGAAAATGAGGCGGGGTTTACCATGGAATTATGGGGGAGCTCACCTGATATATACTCTATTGATATCCTGTCACCTTCAGGTGAATATATTCCAAGGATTTCGGCAGGAAGGGATGAACACAGAGTTATAACCTTTATATTTGAAGCTACTATTATATACGTAGATTATCAGATGGTTGAATCTCAAAGTGGAGAACAGCTTATATTAGTCCGCTTTGAAAATCCTTCAGTAGGAATTTGGCGATTTAATGTTTATGAAAGGGATGGGCTAAATCGGGGATTTAATATATGGTTACCCATGGAGAAAGTTATATCAGAAAATACTTATTTTATACGTTCAAGTGCATATACAACTATATTGACTCTTGGTAATGCTATTATACCACTGACAGTAACTGCATATAATGACGGAGACGATAGCTTATACCTAAATTCCAGTAGAGGTTTTACAAGAACAGAGAGAGTAAAGCCTGAAGTAGCAGCCCCCGGAGTTGATGTAATAGGTCCTACCCTAGATGGACGTTTTTTACCCTTTACAGGAACCAGTGTTTCTGCTGCACATACAGCAGGAATTGCTGCACTTATATTTGAATGGGGTATTGTAAGAGAACATTTACCTGCAATGAGCACTATAGAAATGAAAAACTTAATTATTAGGGGTGCTAGGAGGGATGTTGACATTGAATATCCTAATCGAGACTGGGGTTATGGAATACTCAATATTTTTAATGTCTTTGATGCCCTTAGAGGAGGTTTTACCATATAATATTAAATATTCATGAAGATTGTGAAAGGAGTATTCTATGATAAGAGCGGATAGAGAGAGAATCATAGGGGATGAATATTTTGACTTAATTATTGAATACAGGAGTAACCCTCGAATTATTGGCTTGTTTGAGGAAGGTACTCTCCATATACTTAATGATGTCTTTGCCTTTCTTCATGTTCCAATACCTCTATTCTATGAAATATATCCTTCAATACGTTATGCAGAGTTACCTGTTTTATATGGACTTACTGATGAAGCAAGCCTTGATGCATCTAGAGTGTTTGAAGTTAGAGATAGTCCTGTATTTAATTTGACAGGAGAAGGAGTAATAATAGGGATAATAGATACAGGTATTGATTACACCAATCCTTTGTTTATAAAATCAGATGGTTCAACGAAAATCCTTTCCATATGGGATCAAAGCATTCATACAGGACCTTCTCCTACTAATGCCGACTTTGGTACAATTTACACCAGAGAGCAAATAAATCAAGCTCTTAGTTCTGATAATCCACTGGAAATTGTACCTAGCATAGATGAAAATGGTCACGGCACCATGATGGCTGGAATAGCTGTTGGAAATGATGTGGAAGAGGAAAATTTTTATGGAGTAGCACCGGATGCTGATCTTATAGTAGTGAAGCTAAGGCAAGCAAAACAGTCAGTCCGTGATTTTTTCTTTATACCAGAAGGCGTTCCCTGCTTTCAAGAAAATCATGTTATGTGGGCAAGTCAATATTGTGTCAATGTTGCAAGGAGTCTTAACCGTCCCTTGGTATTGTGTATGGGATTAGGTAGTTCCCAAGGAGCCCATACAGGACGCTCTCCTCTTAATCTATTGTTGAATCGTTTAGGTGATTTACCTAACACAGTGGTGGTTGTACCTGTAGGAAATGAGGGAAATCTAGGCAGACATTATTATGGTATAATTAACCCAGATATAGGAAGTAATACTGTAGAATTAAACGTAGGAGAAAGTGATAGTAGTTTTACCATGGAATTATGGGGTAACCCACCAGGAATATATTCAATTGATATTTTGTCTCCCAGTGGTGAATATATTCCAAGAATTCCTGCAGGAATAGTTGTAAATCGTGTTATATCATTTGTTTTTGAAAGTACTATTATATATATCAATTATCAGACAATAGAAGCACAGTCAGGTAATCAGCTTATATTTTTTCGCTTCGAAAATGCTACTTCAGGCATATGGAGATTTAATGTTTTTGGACAAGGAGATTTATCTATGGGATTTCATATTTGGCTTCCCATGGGAGAATTTATTTCAAGGGAAACCTACTTTATTCAACCGAATATCTTCACAACCGTCTTATCACCTGGAACATCGGAAGTCCCAATATCGGTTACCACATATAATCCTGTTAACAATAATTTGTATGTAGGTAGTAGCAGAGGCTTTACTAAGGATAATGTTATAAAACCTGAAATAGCGGCACCGGGAGTGAATTATCTGGCACCTACATTAGAACAATCATTTGCCCCATTTTCCGGTACATCTATATCCGCTGCCCATACAGCTGGTGTGGTAGCTTTAATACTTGAATGGGGTACTGTTAGAGGAAATGACCCTGGCATGGATACTGGAGAAATTAAGAAACACTTAATTCGTGGGGCAAGAAGAAGACCTAATCTTACCTATCCCAATAGAGATTGGGGATTTGGGATTTTAGATGTTCTGAATGTGTTTCAAAACATGAGAGCCGATGTAGGCTTTTAATCATAAATTTTTATTATTTATTTGAAAAAATAAAATATAGCTGTTAAATGTATAAACTTTCCCAATTTACAAACAATATTAATAGATTAATAACAGTTTCAATCAACTTAAAATAACTAGCATAAAATGGAGGAAGATTATATATGAAAGCTACAGGTATAGTAAGAAGGATAGATGATTTGGGTCGCGTGGTTGTACCAAAGGAAATAAGACGAACATTAAGAATTAGAGAAGGAGATCCTTTGGAGATATTTACAGACAGAGAAGGTGAGATTATATTAAAAAAATACTCACCAATTGGTGAGCTGGGTCAATTTGCAAAACAATATGCAGATTCCTTAAATCAAACCACGGGCAACATAATTGCTATTTCAGACAAGGATCAATTTATTGCTGCAGCAGGACCTACAAAAAAAGATTTATTATTAAAAGGAATTAGCCGTGAATTAGAAGAATTAATAAATGAAAGAGATAGCGTTCTTGCATCTAGTGAGGATAAGAATTTTATAAGAATCACAAACGACGATGACAATGAGTTCACCTATCAGGCTATAAGTCCCATTATAAGTGAAGGTGATGCTATTGGGTCAGTTATAATCCTTACCAAAGATTCTAAGATTAAATTCGGAGATACGGAAGTAAAGTTAGCAAGTACTGCGGCTTCATTTTTAGGTAAACAGATGGAACAATAGATTGGTGGGGGTTGCTTTGAAAATCTTTCTTTAATGTTGAAGCAACCCATTGTTGTTTGTGCTAGTATATAGAGGAATACAAAGGCGGAGAAAGACAGTCTAGTCTAGAAAGAGCTGTCTTCTTTGCCCTTTTTGTTGTCATATAAAACATTTATGTTATAATATGGTTATTGGGACAAATAAACATACAGGAGAGAAAAAGAATGGACAAAACCTATAGCTTTGATGAGTTTATGGATATTATACGGAAACTAAGAAGTAAAGAGGGGTGTCCATGGGACAGAGAGCAGACACATGAAAGTTTAAAGCAATGCCTTATTGAGGAGTGTTATGAGGTTATCGAGGCAATTAATAATAAGGATAGAAGCAATCTATGCGAGGAATTGGGTGATCTTCTTCTACAGGTGGCAATGCACAGTGTAATTGCCGAGGAAAATGATGAGTTTACCATAGAGGATGTGGTAACGGAGGAAAGCAACAAGATGATTCACAGACATCCCCATGTATTTGGCCATGGGGAAGCAAAATCCTCAGAAGAAGTGTTAAGGATATGGGAGGATATAAAAAGCAAAGAAAGAGGAACTCCTGACCCTGAGAATGAACTTCGTAGGATTCCAAAATCCCTTCCAGCTAATATTAGGGCGGCTAAGGTTCAGAAAAAAGCAGTTAAATTAGGACTTGAACTTGGTGGTGTCAATAGGGCTGTGAAAGATGTTGAGGAAGCCATAGAGAGGCTTAAAGGGGCTATAATATCCGGTGAAAACACAGGCATTTCTGATGAGTTTGGCTCTATAATGCTCAATATGATAAAATTATCGCTAGTTTTACAGATAAATGCAGAAAATTCCTTGACAAATGCCACTAATGAGTTTATAAATAGACTTATAGATATCCTTTACCCTTTGGAGGGTGATGGCAGTAATCTATATGATTTCGCCAATACAGAGCAAGAGGCTTTGTGGCGTAACTAAAATAATCTTTTGATTATTTTAAAAATATAATAATACTTTAGAGGAGGAGCGAATCCATGAACAAAGCAGAATTAGTTGCAGCGATTGCAGAAAAAACAGAGTTTTCAAAAAAAGATTCAGAAAAGGCTTTAAAGGCTTTCATCGATGTTGTTACTGAAGAATTAAAAAAGGGTGGCAAAGTACAATTAGTAGGTTTTGGAACCTTTGATGTTGTTGACAGACCCGCTAGAACCGGAAGAAACCCTATGACTAATGAACCATTGAAGATTGCTGCTTCTAAGGCACCTAAGTTCAAAGCTGGAAAGGCTTTAAAGGACGCTGTAAACGCATAGTTGACTTTAACGAATAATTAACGAAAGAGGCTGTTTTAAATTCCGTATCTCTAAGGGGGTGTAGGGGATTTAAAGTAGCCTTTTATCTTTGCCAAAGTAATATAATATATGAGGTTAGGGCTAGCTATTAATAAGTTTATAAAAGGTCTATATGTTATAATAATAAGTGGAAAGTAGGAGAAATAGTATGAGATTGGATAAGTTTTTAAAGGTTTCTAGATTAATAAAAAGAAGGACTGTGGCAAACGAGGCCTGTAGTGCTGGACGTGTAATGGTTAATGGAAAAACTGCTAAATCTTCAACAGAGGTAAAGATTGGCGATATAATTGAGATAGGGTTTGGAAGCAAGTTGGTTAAAGTCGAAATAATTGATATTTTAGAAACTGTTAAAAAAGATGAAGCGAAAGATTTGATTAAGTATCTCTAACCCGTCATGAAGTGGAATAACTTCTCATATACTTAAAAAGACAACTCTTGGTCTACTTACTTAGAAAGCTGTCTTAAGGTATTAATATATGAGGAGGTATTATTATGGATGAAAGACAACAGGTTTTAAAGGGACATAAATTGAATATCAATGCCAGAAAAACTGTAGCAATAACCGGTGTAAACGATGTATTATCCTTTGATGCAGGGGAAGTTTTATTGCAGACGGAGCAGGGTGTACTGATGATAAGGGGATCTGAGCTTCATGTAAACAGGCTTACCCTGGAAAAAGGAGAAGTGGATATTGATGGTAGAATCGATAGCCTAACTTATTCAGACACTGGGGGCTATGGTAAATCTGGTGAATCCTTATTTGGCAGGCTTTTTAAATAGGAGGCTTGTATGAATCAAGGAATAAGAATTGAGTTACATTTTTTTATGATATCAATTTTATGGGGTATTATTATTCTTTTTGCCTATGACCAGTTTAGAATACTAAGAAGAATCATTAGACATAATTTGTTATTTTTAACAATTGAAGATTTGCTCTTTTGGATTTTAGCCAGTGTATTCATATTTGCTATGATATATGAAAAAAACAGCGGAACTATCCGCGGTTTTTCTATTATGGGCATGGGAATCGGCATGATTTTATATCATTACATATTTAGTGATATGATTGTGAAACTGATTAGTCGTGGTATTATGATATTACTAGGCCCACTTTTCTTTATATTCAACTGGCTAAAGAAGAGCTTATATTTTATTATAAAAAAGATAAGAAAGCTCTCAGGAAAGATATATATACATTTGAAAAATAGAATAAAATCGGTTAAAATATCTATAATTAATCGTAGACAGAAGAAAAAGGCAAAGGTCAAAACTAGCAAGAAGAAGGATAAGAAAGTTACTAAGAGAAAAAAGCCTAAGAAGTCTAAGAGACATATGGACAAGAGCAATTGATTAATGATATGTGAGGTGTCATAATGAGAAGAAAAAATAAAAATGGGACAGGCATAATTGTATTTGTCGTATTATGTATCTTTGGTATTGTTGCTTTTGGAAAAATTAAGCTTGAAGATAGAAAAGATGATCTTGATAAAAGGATTAAGAGCTTAGAATCTCGGATTGCTGCTGAAGAAGAAAGAGCAATAGATATAAGAAACCTTGAAGCCTATGTGCAGACAAAAAGATATATAGAAGATATTGCAAGAGAAAAGTTGGGACTTGTTTATGATTATGAAATTATTTTTAAAGAAGATAATAATTAAAAAATTTAGACAATAAGTTGTATTTAACTATTGACATTTGATTATAAAGCAGATATAATAACTTTCGTGACTTATGGCGAAGTAGCTCAGTTGGCGAGAGCACGCGGTTCATACCCGCGGTGTCGGCGGTTCAAATCCGTCCTTCGCTATTTTTTTTATGCCCAAAAATAAATTGTAAAGCTGTTGCAGACATTTTACTAATCTGCAACAGCTTTTTTCTTAACATCTTAAAATAGATTAAGCTCCTACATTCGATGGAATCAGTCTTTTGAAAGACATCTTGTCAAAAAGTTTTTTGATTACAAGGATTGATTTTGACAAACATTTTATTCGAGACTGCCTATAATAAGCGGCATACCGCATATTACAAAAAAGGAGCGAAGCAAAATGAAAGACATGAGGAAAAGAGCAATTTTAATTTATGTGATTGGTTTTATTGTAGCAAGGGCATCATTCGCAGGGATTAATCCCTTATCTATTGGTTATTTTACAGCAGCTTATTTGGAGAAGGCAAGCCCAGGCTTACTTTTTATAACGATATTAACAGGAATCAGCACTGTAACAGCACCTACTATGGTGCTCAAATATCTGCTTACCATGGTAATAGCAATTACTTTTTTTGAATCACCACTTATTAAAAAGAGAGATCTTCCCATACAGGTATATTTTTGCACATCAGCCTTTGCCTTGGGTATATTTGCAATGATGGAATCGGCAGCCTTTGGGTGGAAGAGCCAACTAACAGTAATGGCAATATTAGAAGGTGTTATTGCATATGTGTCCGCTTTGATTTTTTATATGGGAGTGGGGTTTTTACTAAGAAAATCAAAAGGAATGAAAATGACCAATGAAGAGATGGTCAGTTTGGCTATTATAATGGCTGTTATTGTATATGCTGTTCCTGATATTAATAATTCATATATAGCTGCTATAAAAACCCTGGTATATTTTCTTATTATATTGTTTACCTATAAGTATGGCATAGGTCAAGGGGCAGTTATTGGAGTGGTATGTGGCTTTGTTTTAAGCATGCGGGGAGAATCCCTCTACAATGTTGGGGCCTTGGCTATGATGGGAATAATACCAGCAATATTTCGTAGTCTTGGCAGAATTCCTACTGTGGCAGTGTTTTCCTTAACAGCTGGGATTATCAGCCTAGTGTATGAGGAAGCGGCCATGTCTGTAAAGGATGTAGGAGCCCTAACTTCTGCACTGATAATATTCCTGCTACTGCCAAAAAGCATAATTTATAGGGTGGATTCAGACAAGGAGAACTATGGAGATAATTACTTGTCAGCGGATAATCTAAAAAAAATGGCCAATACAAGAATGAAGAGTTTCTCTGACTCCTTTCTAAAACTTTCAAAGACTTTGGAAACCATTACGGAAAGACAGGCTAAGATCAAGCAAAAAGAGATCGACCTTATATTTGAAGATATATCAGAAAAGCTTTGTAGAAATTGTACAAATTGCAGCTTTTGTTGGGAGGAGAACTTTAAGGAAGCCTATGTAGCTACATGTAATTTGTTTGAGGTGGCTGAAAAGAAGGGCTATATTGAAAAAGATGACCTACCGGTATATTTTATAGATAATTGTATCTCTATTGATGAATATATCTTGGAAACAAATAGAGGATTTGAAATATCCAAGCTGAATAATATATGGAGTAACCGCTTGTCGGAGAGTAGAGAGATAATTGCAGGGCAACTAAAGGATGTATCCCAGGCAATTCATTCACTAACCGGGGATATATATGGTGCTGCCAGGGTTATGAGAAGTGAGGAAAATAAAGTAGTAAGAAAACTCAAATTAAATCATATTAATGTGAAGCATATAACCATTATGGAGCACAGTGATAAGCGAAAAGAGCTGCTTATAAATGCTTCGGTAGGAAAGAATAGATGTATTACAACTAAGGAAGCCGCCAATTGGATATCGGAGGCTTTAGGGGTAAAATATGTGGTATCGGGAGCATCAAAATCCGTGTTTTCTAAGGAATATGTCGATTATATCTTTGTTGAAGATACCAAATTTAAAGTTTTGACTGGGGTAGCAAGGGCCATAAAGGATAAAATATCTGGGGACAACTTCTCCATTATGAAATTGGATAAGGGGGAGGTTGTTGTTGCACTTTCTGATGGGATGGGTACTGGGGAGGAGGCAGGTGATGAAAGTGAAACGGTGCTTTCGCTTTTGGAGCAGTTATTGGAGGCTGGCTTTAAGACTGAAACGTCTATACGAATGATTAATTCTAATCTGGTACTTAAGGCGGATAAGCAAACATTTTCAACCATTGATATAGGTACCATAAATCTCTATACAGGTACCTGTGAGTTTGTTAAATTAGGTGCCGCATCTACCTTCATTAAGAGGGACAATTGGGTTGAAACAATCAGCTCCACCACTCTTCCCATTGGTATGTTAAAAGCAGTGGACTATGATTGTGTAAGTAAAAAGTTATATGAGGGAGATATAGTTATTATGGTAACCGACGGGGTGTTAGACTGTATAGAAGAAGAGGATAAGGAGTCCTATATAGAAAAGCTGATAATGGACATCCAAAGTAATAATCCCCAGGAAATTGCCAACAGGATTCTTGAGGGAACCTTGTCTCAAAGGAATTATGTGCCTATGGATGATATGACTGTTATTACAGCAGGAATTTGGCTAAAATAATCAGCTGATAAAATATATTGATATTTTTTTATGAATAGCTTAGAATACAATTAATACTGTAATCCAACCATGTTAGATCAAAGGAATATCATGATTAATAGAGTGTCAGAGTATATAAAATCTAATAAGCTTATTGAGAAGGGAGATAGAATCGTTATCGGGGTGTCCGGTGGAGCGGATTCTGTCTGTCTTTTGCATATATTATTTACTTTGTACAAGGATACTGACGTCAAACTTATAGGGGTACATGTACATCATGGAATTAGAGGTAAGGAAGCCGATGAGGATGAGAATTTTGTAAGGGATTTATGTAATAATCTTGGTATAGAATTTATTGTTTATCATCATGATATGAAACTTACTGCAAAGGAAGAAGGTCTCTCTGAAGAGGAAGCAGGTAGGAAGATTCGATATCAGTCTTTTTTAGAAGCTTCTAAGGAAAATAAGTGTAATAAGGTAGCAATTGCACATAATAAAAATGATAAGGCTGAAACATTTCTCTTTAATCTGTTTCGAGGAAGTGCAGTAAAAGGGTTGACTGGAATTAAACCTATGGTTACTATGAAGACGGATACTGACGATATTACGATTATCCGTCCGCTTTTATTTGTAAGCAGAGAAGATATTGAGCGATACTTAAGGGATGTAGGACTTAGCTTTCAATCAGACTTAACTAATTTTAGTGATTTGTATACAAGAAATAAGATTCGCAATAGAATCCTAACTTATGCAAAAGACAATATCAATCCAGGTGTGGTTGACCATATTACACAGGCTGCTAACATATTAGGTGAGACCTATGATTTTATTGACAAGTATAGCTGTAATAGGTTTATGGCTATAGTAAGCGAATCTAATAACTCTTATGAATATGATGTTAATGAACTTATGGAAGAAGATATAGTAATCCAAAAAGAGGTCATAAGAAAAATTCTTGGTAATTTAGCGGGAAAGTTTAAGGACATTGAAAAAAAGCATATAGAAGATATATTAGCTTTGGGTATGAAGCAGGTGGGAAGACGTATTCATCTTCCCTATGGCATGATAGCCTTAAAAAAATATGATAAAGTAAAGATATATCTTAAGGATAATAAGATAAAAAACATGGAAGATTATAATAAAATAGAACCGGTGGAGATTAATATACCGGGGAGGACATATTTAGGGAAGGAAGATGTATATATTGATACTAAGATATTTTGTAATGAGAAAAATGAATCATTTCCCCAAAATAGTTGTGTGAAATGGTTTGATTATGATAGAATAGAAAATACTCTTATTCTAAGGACTAGAAGGACAGGAGATTATCTACAGATTAATAGTCAAGGAGGAAGAAAAAAACTTAAAGATTATTTTATAGATTTGAAGATCCCTAAGGAAGAGAGAGACAGGATTCTTCTTGTTGCAGATGGTAACCATATTATATGGATTATAGGATATGGGAATCGAATTAGTGAAAATTATAAAATAAGTGAAAAGACAAATCATATACTTTCGATGAAATTAATAGATTCAAAGGAGAAGAAAAATGATAGATAATATTAAGGTTATGATATCTGAGGAAAAGATTCAAAAAAGAATTGATGAATTGGCAAAGCAGATTAGTAAGGATTATGAGGGAAAGAATGTGCATCTTATTTGCATTTTAAAGGGGAGTGTATTTTTCAGTTGTGATCTAGCTAAAAGGATAACTGTACCTGTGACCATGGACTTTATGTCAGTTTCTAGCTATGGAGATGAGAAGGTTAGTTCTGGCAGGGTTAGGATTGTAAAGGATTTGGATGAGTCTATACAGGGTAAGGATGTGCTTATTATTGAGGATATTATTGATTCTGGAAGGACTCTAGCATACTTAATAGAACTTTTAGGTACAAGGGCTCCTAACAGCCTTAATATATGTACACTACTTGATAAACCAGATCGTAGAGTGACTGATGTCTTGGTTAAATATGTAGGATTTGAGATACCAGATGAGTTTGTTGTGGGATATGGACTTGATTATCAACAAAAATATAGAAATCTACCATATGTAGGAATAGTATAAAACATTCTCATTGTCTGACATAAGAGTGACATGCGAAGCGTGGCACTCGTTGTTTGCTTATATACAGATTTGATTTAGAGAAAAAGATTATTTTAAATAGATAATAGACAATAAAGGAGGTCAATCGGTGAGAAAACAAATGAAGGGTTATGGGTTTTACTTGGTTGTTTTAGCTATAATTGTTTTGACAATTTACCTGTCAGATAATTTTGAAATTAGCAATGAAGATGCATATACCTATGCCCGCTTCGTTAAAGATGTAGATGAGGAAAGGGTTAGTTATGTTGATATATATCCTAATGAAGAAGTAAATACAGGTGAGGTTAGGGTTAAATTTACTAATCAAGATCAAAGAGAAAGTTTTAATGTATCTGATGTAAGAGTAATTGAGGAGATTTTAAATGAGGCTAACATAGAATTTCGAATGCATAAGATTGCAAAGCCAAATTGGTTTTTATCAACGGTCTTGCCTTATATCCTTATGTTTATTATAGTAATTGCTCTGTTTTCCTTTTTATCCAGCCAAGCCTCTGTTGGAGGAGGAAACAGTAAGGTAATGAATTTCGGTAAGAGCCGTGCTAAGTTGACAACAGATGATAACAAGAAGACAACTTTTAAAGATGTAGCCGGCCTTGATGAGGAGAAAGAAGAACTACGTGAGATAGTAGATTTCTTGAAATCTCCCAAAAAATATATTCAAGTTGGTGCTAGAATACCTAAGGGTGTTCTTCTTGTAGGACCTCCGGGAACAGGTAAAACCTTGCTGGGAAAAGCTGTAGCCGGTGAAGCAGGAGTACCCTTCTTTTCAATATCCGGTTCTGATTTCGTAGAGATGTTTGTCGGTGTTGGTGCATCAAGAGTAAGAGATTTATTCGAAGATGCAAAGAAAAATTCCCCCTGTATAGTATTTATAGATGAGATAGATGCTGTTGCAAGGCGTAGAGGAACAGGAATGGGTGGCGGTCATGATGAAAGAGAACAGACATTGAACCAATTGTTAGTAGAGATGGATGGTTTTGGTGTTAATGAAGGAATTATTGTTATGGCTGCTACTAACCGTGTAGATATATTAGACCCAGCTATACTTCGTCCAGGAAGATTTGATAGAAAGGTTTCTGTAGGCCGTCCAGATGTAAAAGGTAGAGAAGAAATCCTTCAGGTTCACTCTAAAGGAAAGCCCTTGGGAGATGACGTGGATTTAAAGGTAATAGCCCAGACAACTGCAGGCTTTACCGGTGCAGATTTAGAAAATCTTATGAATGAGTCTGCTATCGGTGCTGCTAAGGAAAATAGAAGCTATATTATCAGTGATGATATTAAAAAGGCATTTATTAAAGTAGGAATCGGTACTGAAAAGAAGAGTAAAGTAATCAGTGATAAGGAAAAACGTATTACTGCATATCATGAAGCAGGTCATGCTATTTTGTTTCATATTTTGCCTGATGTAGGGCCTGTATATACAGTATCTATTATTCCTACTGGAAGAGCTGCAGGCTATACCATGCCTCTTCCTGAAAGGGATGATATGTTCCATACAAGGGGTCGTATGCTTCAAGAAATCATAGTTAGCCTTGGAGGAAGAGCTGCCGAGGAGATGATCCTTGATGATGTGACCACAGGAGCCTCTCAGGACATTAAGGAAGCTACTAAGACAGCTAAAGCAATGGTAACCCGTTATGGTTTTTCTGATGTTATAGGTATGGTAAATTATGAACAGGATGGGGATGAAGTATTCATCGGCAGAGACTGGGGTCATACCAAGAGCTATAGTGAAAATATTGCAAATAAGATTGATGAAGAAGTTCGCAAGATAATAGATGAATCCTATGCTGAAGCAAAGAGAATACTGTTAGAGAATAAGGATGTTCTTGATGCTTGTGCTGATTTATTAATTGAAAAAGAAAGAATTACAAGAGAAGAATTCGAAGCCTTATTTGAGGCAAAAACAGAAGAAACTTTGTAGAAAATGACGAAAAATAGCCCGGATATTTGTAAAGTTTGTGCAGACTTATTTTGTTTTACATGTTATACTTTGTATGTAAACCCCAATACATTATATAGTTTTTTGCTACACCCCCATAAGTAACAAAATACCTTCTCCAAAAAAAGGACAGTGCGAGCTGTCCTTTTTTTATTAATTAGTAAAGCAAGGATGCAAAGCTCTATCTTGTGGTATTTAAAGTACTTTATGGTAGATGAAAAAAGACTCGATAAAGTTAAAAGTTATGAGCATATTAAGTTCATATGAGATGCTTTTTATTATAAGTAATATATTTGATAGTAGAAAGGAAATATAATGCTCATAACTTACAATCGTTTTCTAAAACATTTATTTCTGTTTTTAATAGGTGGTTTTATTTATGGGGGGATTGAGATACTGTTTAGGGGCTATTCCCATATCTCCATGTTTCTTGCAGGGGGGATCTGCTTTATATTAATAGGTCTTATTAATACGGTGTTTTCCCGAGATATTGCTTTTATCAGCCAAATGGTTATTTCCGCTTTAATCATAACTGCAGTAGAGTTTGTATTTGGTCTTGTTGTTAATGTATGGTTGCAACTGGATGTGTGGGATTACTCTGATATGCCCTATAACCTTCTAGGCCAAATATGCATAATGTTTACGATTATATGGTTCTTTTTATCACCTCTGGCCATCCTTTTGGATGATTATCTTCGTTATTATATTATGGGAGAGGAAAAGCCCCGTTACAAGATATTTTGAATAGTTCTTTTAAATAATGGGTGTTTTGAGTTATAATATGTACATCATTTATAAAAAGGAAGCAGATAAGATGAAGATACTATTAGTAGCAGTTGATGCAAAATACATTCATAGCAATTTGGCGGTTCAAAGCCTTAGAGCTTACGCGGGCAAATATAAAGACAATATAGAAATCCTACAGTTTTCCATAAACCATACTGAAGAAGAAATCCTTAGGGGTATTTATATGCAAGAGGCAGATGTGGTATCCTTCTCCTGTTATATATGGAATATCAGCATAATACTAGATGTTATAGACAGTCTTAAAAAAGTGCAACCAGGTGTTAAGATTTGGTTTGGTGGCCCTGAGGTTTCCTATAATTATGAGGAATTTATTACAGAGACAAAGAATCTAGACGGTATCGTAGTTGGAGAAGGGGAGAGAACCTTTTATGAGTTAGTTGAATATTATCTAGGGATTCATAATGATATTGATAATATTAAGGGGATTTGTTATAGACACAGTGCAAGGCAGGAGAAGGCTCAAGACAATGACAAGGAAAATAATAATGATATAATATTTGTCACGCCACCTAGGGATTTCATATCATTAGATGATATACCCTTTGCTTATGAAGATATGGAAAGTCATAAGAATAAGATTATATATTATGAAAGCAGTAGGGGCTGTCCTTATAGCTGTAGTTATTGTCTATCTTCTGCATACCTAGTAGTTAGATTTCGTAATATGGATTTGGTCAAAAAGGAATTAAGTGAATTTCTAAATCATAAAGTACCACAAGTAAAATTCGTTGATAGAACTTTTAATTGCAATAAAGGCCATGCTATGGAAATATGGAATTTTATCAAAGAAAATGATAACGGTATAACTAATTTTCATTTTGAGATTACGGGAGACTTATTAAGTGAAGAAGAATTACAGCTATTAGAAAGTCTAAGACCGGGCCTGGTTCAATTAGAAATAGGAGTGCAAACTACTAATCCCCAAACTATGCAAGCTATTAATAGGAGGGTGGATTTTATAAAGTTATCAGAGAATGTTAAGCGTATTAAGAAGGCACATAATATTCACCAACATCTTGATTTGATTGCAGGTCTACCCCTAGAAGGTTTTGATTCCTTCGAAAAATCATTTAATGATGTATACCATTTAAGGCCAGATCAGCTACAACTGGGATTTTTAAAAGTATTAAGGGGAGCCATAGTAGAAGATGAATGTAAAGAATATGGGATTGTATATAATAATAAGCCACCCTACGAAGTCCTATCTACAAATGAATTGACCTATAATGAAATTATTAAATTAAAAGGTATCTGTAATATGGTTGATATCTATTATAATAGTGGTCAATTTGCTCATTCCATAAGGTATTTGGAACATTTTTATAATGGTCCCATGAACTTGTATTTATCCCTTTATAATTATTATGTCAATAAGGGTTTATATACTCTTGCCCATTCAAGAATGAGACGTTTCGAGATTCTATTGGAGTTTTTTATAAAAATGATTAATAATAGGGATGTAGACAATGATAGGGCCAATGAGATAAGGGTGTTTAAGGAAATTCTTTTATTTGATTCTTGTTTAAGGGAAGCACTAAAAAACAGACCTGATTATGTAGGGGCTCCAATGGAGCATAGTAGATTTAGAAAAATACGAGATGAGTTAAAACTAAGTCGTTACAAGATTCACATTGAGGAATTTAATTATGATATAATTGCATCTTCTGAATTGGGAAGACCCATAGAGAAAGAACATATAATTGTTTTTGATTATAGTAAAAGAGATCCCATAACCAATTCGGCTAGTATAAGAATTTTACCTAATGATGATTATTAAAGATATCCATTATTATTTTGGATGAGAACTACAAAGTCCAGCGGTTTTATATCAAGTTAAAATTATTAAATATTTTGCTATATTTTAAGAAAGTAGGTGAGAGATATGGCAAGCAAAGGAATAACAAACAAGGAAAAAGAAAAAGAGAGAATAATGAATATCATTAATGCTCTTAATATAGAATATGGAGTAGAGGATAGATGCTTTCTTGATCATGAAACTCCTTGGCAACTGCTTATTGCAACTATACTTAGTGCTCAGTGTACGGATGAAAGGGTGAACCAAGTAACTAAGGTTCTATTTAAGAAATACCCAAATCTTGAAGATTTTGCCCTTGCCGATCAGAAGGAGCTTGAAAATGATATTTACTCTACTGGCTTTTACAAGAATAAGGCTAAAAACATTATCGCTTGTGCAAAAAAATTGATATCAGATTATAATGGGATCCCACCCAGGGACATAGAGAGTTTAACCAGCCTAGCTGGTGTGGGTAGAAAGACAGCTAATGTAATTAGAGGAAATATCTATAATGAACCCAGTATAGTGGTTGATACCCATGTAAAAAGAGTTTCCCAGCGTCTTGGTCTTACAAAAGAAGAGGATCCAGTTAAGATTGAGTTTGATTTAATGAAGAAGCTGCCAAAGGAACAATGGATTCCATATAATATACAGATTATTACCTTAGGAAGAAGTATTTGCAGTGCTAGAAAGCCAAAGTGTGATCAATGCTTTCTAAGAAAGTTCTGTACATATGGAAAGTCATATGAATAGGTATATTAATATAGTCTAAAATTATAAATAAATGAAAAAGCCCTTGAATGATAGGGAAAAATGACATAAAATATAAAACAAATCGCAATACTATAATAATAGGATTAAATTGATTTTCTTTGCTTATCTAATTTTAGCAATAGATTTTCTTTGTCCCTTACGTTAATAGGAGAGATTTTATTTATTAGGCTGTCGATTTTATGAGGGGTGCCTTTTATAATATATATATCAGCCAGCAATTCATAGGTTTTATGTACATCTGTCTTACAGTCTACTGCGACTTCAAGTACAGCAAGTGCTTTACCGAGATAACCTTGGCCTAATAGACGCTCACCCCATTTATGAAGAAATGATACCAGCTTAGTATAGTTATCATCGTATTCTGAAAGTATAGCAAGATTTGATACACCATATTTTAGTTTTAACTCTGTATTTGTCAAATCACTTAGATTAAGAATTTTTTTATCAGAAAGCGAGAAAATAGTATCGCGATATGAATTACTTGTGGCATCAGAAACATCCTGCTTAGGAAGCTTATCAAATGGAACTTGCACATAATCTAAGCCTGATATATCCTCAGCACGTTTTTGATTGGCTAAGGTTTCTTTGTCCCAAAATTCTTTACTTGTCTTATTGGAAAGCCTGGAATTTTTTTTAATTTCATAGTTTAACCAAACGACAAATACTAATAATATACTTATAGATAAAAATGTATTCATATGTAATATACATCCTTTCAATATATATCAAAATAAAAGAAGAAGGTGAAATCATGTTTAATTTTCGTAGTAAGAAGTCAAAAAAAATAATATCAACCATAATCATAATACTTCTTGTACTGGCAATGACCTTACCAACAATATTAAGTATATTTTATTAATATACATAATGCAATTGAATTTTTAGACGGGTAAAATTTTCTTGAATCTTCAAGCTTTTATGTTACAATAGAAAGAAGTTCTTAAAACACCAAAGAGAAGGAAACGAATATATGTTATCTTAATTATCCGAAAAAGGAGGATGAATATGAATAGGCGTGTAATTGCTTATTTTGTAGTGATAGCAGCAGCAATTTCCATGGTACTCTTTGGAGACGACGTCTATGCATCTGCTACAGAAGATAATACGATAACAAAAGGTGTTTTTATAGATCAGGTTGATGTAAGCGGCATGACAGAAGAAGAAGCTGAATTAGCCGTAAAAGATTTTGTAAATGAATTGAAAGAAAAGAAAATTTCAATCAGTGTTGATCAAAATGCGGTAACTTCATCAATTGGTGAATTGGGTTTTTCATATACCCTAGGTGATACCATTGATAAAGCAATCAACCTAGGAACTTCAGGAAATTTAGTTAAAAGGTATAAAGAATTAAAGGATATAGAATATGGTGGAAAGCACTACCCACTGGACTTTTCCATTGATGAAAATCTAGTCAGAGAACTTGTTTCTTCTGAGGTTACAAAATATAATGTAGAGCCTGTTAATGCATCTGTATCCAGGAAAAGTGGCAAGATGATTTATACTGATCATGTTCTTGGAAAGAGTGTGGATGTTGAAGCTACAGTTGGCATAATAGCTGATAAGATATTAAATTCCTGGGACAGAAATGATTTGATTGTGGATGCCCACATGGAGGATGTTACTCCCATTTATACAAGGGATATAGTTGAACAATGTAATACCATACTTGGTAGTTTTACAACTGAATATGCGGATTCTGCTGAGGGACGGGCTGCAAATCTGGCTAATGGAGCCAGGTTGATTAACAATACAGTAATTTATCCTGGGGAGGTTTTTTCGGGATATGAGCATCTGGCACCCTTTAATAAACAAAACGGTTATTATGTAGCAGGGGCATATTCGAAAGGAAAAGTTATAGACAGTGTTGGTGGTGGAGCTTGCCAAGTTACAACCACCTTGTATAATGCAGCATTAGAAGCTGAGCTTGAGATAGTTGAGCGTCAACCTCACTCCATGACTATTAGTTATGTAGGTTTATCCAGGGATGCTGCTATAGCAGGTACCTATAAAGATTTGAAATTTAAGAATAATACTGATGTTCCCATATTGATTCAAGCTTATACTAAGGGAAGAAGTATTACCTTTAATATATGGGGTAATGAAACCAGGGATACTGTAAATAGAAAAATAAAGTTTGAAACCCGTGTATTATCTGAAACACCACCACCTGCTGATGTAATTGAAGAAGACCCCACTAAGCCCATAACCTATAGAAAGGTTACTCAATCTGCACATACAGGTTATAAGGCTGAGCTATATAAGGTGGTCTATGAAAATGGTGTTGAGGTTAGCAGAACTTTGATAAATAAAAGTAGTTATGCCCCTGCTCCTAGGTATATTATAATAGGAACAATGGAGCCTACACAAAATATAGAGAATGAAGATGAGGACCATAGGGACAAAGAAGAACAACTATCTGATGAGGATGCTTTGGCAGAAGAAGATCAATCTTTATATGAAGATGGGAATTTTGATGAGCATAGCAGATCCAATCCTGTTGAAGAATTTCAGTGGGAAGATTTTTGGGATCCCGATTGGGACCATGAGGAGTATGAAGATAGCCAATGAATATTGGAAAGATACCTGAGACTGTACTTAAGCGGTCTGTACTAAAACAGATAAAACATAGAAGAGATGAGGTGCTTGTGGCTCCTTCTGTAGGTATAGACTGTAGTATAATTGGTCTTAGTAATAATGATCTTATAGTGATGTCTACAGATCCCCTTGTGGGGTTAATAGATGATTTGGGATGCCTTGCTGTTAATATCACAGCTAATAATATAGCATCATGTGGAGCAGAGATTATAGGTATAATGCTATCTATCCTCTTACCAGAGGGTACATTAGAACAAGAATTGAAAAAGTTAATGCAAGATGTGGAGGCTACCTGCCATAGATTGAATATAGATATTCTGGGAGGGCACACAGAGGTAACAAATGTAGTTAATCAGCCAGTAATAACGGTTACTGGGATAGGAAAAACTAGACAAGAAAGTATCAAAAAGTCATCTAAGCTTATGCCCGGTCAGGAGATTGTAATGACAAAATGGGCAGGTATAGAAGCGACGGCCATATTATCCAAGGCTAAAGAAAAAGAACTTATAACTAAGTACTCCTTAAGTTTTATTCAAGGGGCAAAGAAAATGTTAGAATATATATCAGTAGTTCCGGAAGCAAAAATTGCTACAGATATAGGTGTAGTATCCATGCATGATGTGAGAAGGGGTGGAATCTTTGGAGCATTATGGGAAATGGCTGCTGCTTCAAAGCTAGGTCTGGAAGTTGACTTGAAGAAAATACAACTTAAGCAGGAAACCGTAGAAATATGTGAGTTTTATGACCTTAATCCCTATACGCTTACATCAGGTGGCTCAATGCTTATAGTAACTGACAGGGCCAATTATTTAGTAGAAAGGCTCATGGAAGCAGGCATATTGGCAACAGCAATTGGCCATATAAAAGAAGGAAACGACCGAATTATTATTAATGAAGGTGAAATTCGTTATCTGGAACCGCCAAAATCAGATGAAATATATAAGGTAATGATATAGATTTTGCAGTAAAAAATATGGTTTATAAGCGAGGTATAAGTATGAGAGAAAAGTTGTTAGCAGCAATTGATAAGAATAGTAAATTGTCAGCTGCGGATTTGGCCATAATGTTGGACTCCAGTGAAGAAGAAATCAAAAATACCATTAAGCAGCTAGAAGATGAGCATATAATTTGCGGATATCCCACATTGATAAACTGGGATAAGGTAGAATGCGAAAGAGTAACTGCTTTAATTGAAGTAAAGGTAACTCCCCAAAGAGGTTTAGGATTTGATAAGATAGCAGAGAGGATATATCAATTTTCTGAGGTTCAATCTGTTTACCTTATGTCAGGAGGTTTTGACCTAACAGTTATTATTGAAGGCAAGACAATGCGAGAAGTTGCCAACTTTGTGGCGGCCAAGCTAGCTCCTATGGATGCGATTTTAAGTACTGCAACTCATTTTGTATTAAAAAAATATAAAGAGCATGGCTTGCCTCTTGTACAGGCTCATAAAGATGAAAGGATGTTGATTAGCCCTTGAGAAACCCACTATCCCAAAAAGT
>JAAYRE010000074.1 GCA_012518935.1 Clostridiales bacterium | reverse complement strand
TATGACAAATATTAATGGTGTTTCTAACATAATTAACCCTGCTGATTATGAATCTAATAAAAGCAAAGTTAACCAGATAGGCAATGAAACATTTGCATCCTATTTGAATGAAGAAAAAAGTTTGGATGATATATTTGAAGAAGCCTCTAAAAAATACAATGTTCCTTTAAATCTATTAAAGGCTATTGGAAAAGCAGAATCTGACTTTAACCCCAAGGCAGTTTCTAAGTCAGGTGCACAAGGTGTTATGCAGCTTATGCCCGGTACAGCCAAAGAACTTGGAGTTACTGATTCCTTTGATCCAGAGCAGAATATTATGGGTGGTTCAAAGTACATTTCAGACTTATTGAAAAGATATGATGGAGATACTAAGCTTGCCCTTGCAGCATATAATGCAGGAATGGGGAATGTGAAAAAATACGGTGGAATTCCGCCTTTTAAGGAAACCCAAAACTATGTAGTAAAAGTTATGCAATACATGGAGGAGGATTTAACGGCAGGCTCAGTAGGTGTAGAATCTACCACTAGAACATTTACTAGGACATCTATGGATAAAACTCTATCCAAATGGCATACAGCCCCGGCTTATCCCACAGGCAAGATTGATAGAGGTCAGGGGAGTGGAAGTAGCATGGCAAATTTACTGGATATTCTTTTTTCATATGATGATTATATGAGATTTATAGAGATATTTTCTAGCTCCATCCGTTGACATAATATGTATTAACTGATAATATAAAATTAACAAAACTTGTAACATATGTATGATAAAGTGGGGTTGAAGAATGGACTATTGAATCACAGGAAGATATTATCTTGTGATTCTTTTTTAATATCTAACTGGAGGGAAAGGTATATGTCACAGATAATAGTTAGTGGGTTAACATTTAGTTATGATACTGTTTACGATATGATATTTGAAGATGTTAGTTTTCAGATTGATACGGATTGGAAGTTGGGATTTATAGGTCGAAATGGAAGGGGCAAGACTACATTTTTAAATCTTCTTTTAGAAAAATACGATTATAGGGGTAGTATAAGTTCATCTGTGGATTTTGATTACTTTCCCTTTGAGATAGTAGATGAAGAATTAATCACCATGGATGTGGCAAAAGATATTGTTGCACCCTTTAGGCAATGGGAAAAGGAGATGGAGAAGTGCCTCCTATTACATCAGCATTTTATGAACATTGAGCAGCCTATGAACAAAGAGCAGTTGGCAACTGATAATTTGGCTTTATACTCTGAGTCAGAGGATACTGTCATAGATAATCACCTATATAGATATGGTCATCTACAGGAGTTATATCAGAAGCATGATGGTTATATAATCGAGGAACTTATAGAAAAGGAAATTAGTAAGCTGGATGTGGATAGCTCTGTACTTGCAAGGCCGTTTTCAACATTAAGCTATGGGGAGCGTACCAAGATAATGCTGGCTGCCTTGTTTTTGAAGAAGAATAACTTCCTTCTGATTGATGAGCCTACCAACCACCTTGACATGGAGGGAAGGGCTGTTTTAGCTGACTATTTACAGTCCAAAAAAGGATTTATTCTTGTATCCCACGACAGAGTATTCTTAGATAAATGTATTGATCATGTGCTTTCTATTAACAGGACTAATATTGATGTTCAGAAGGGGAACTTCTCTTCTTGGCAGCATAATAAGTCTCTTAGAGATAACTATGAAATAGAAAAGAATAAGCAGCTAATAAAAGATATCAATTCTTTATCAGAGTCAGTAAGAAGAACAAGTGGTTGGTCAGATAAGATTGAAGCATCGAAAATTGGCAGTCATGTAGGTGATAGAGGTTATGTTGGACATCAAGCGGCTAAGATGATGAAAAGGGCAAAGTCTATAGAAAAAAGGAGACTTGAAGCCATAGAGGAAAAACGAGGATTACTAAAAGATATCGAAGAAGCAGAGCCTTTAAAGATGAATGTACTTCCTTTTCATAAAAAGCATTTTATCAATATGGAGGATATTAGTCTATATTATGGTAATAAGGAGATAGCATCCAGGATAAATTTATCTGTAAGAGAAGGGGAAAGAATTGCAGTAAAGGGTAAGAATGGATCAGGGAAATCAACTTTGTTTAAACTTATTCTTGGTAAAGATATAGAGCATAAGGGACATGTCTATATAGCACCGGGACTAAAGATATCATATGTATCACAGGACACTTCATATTTGGAAGGTTCTCTAAAGGATTTTACAGTAAGGTATGGACTGGATGAAACTATTTTCCTAACGGTTCTACGGCAGATGGATTTTGAAAGAAATCAATTTGAAAAAGATATAAGTGATTTTAGCCAGGGACAGAAAAAGAAAGTACTGCTAGCAAAAAGTCTTGCCGAACCTGCCCATTTATTCTTGTGGGATGAACCCCTTAATTTTATTGATGTATATAGTAGAATACAGATAGAAGAATTGATTCTTGAATATAAACCAACAATAATATTCGTAGAGCATGATAGAATGTTTTGTGATAGTATAGCCACTAAGGAGATAAATTTATCGAGCTAGTCATTAATCAAAAATATAGCCTGAAAACTCATTAGAAAATGTGAGTTTTCAGGCTTTTTTATATAACAGGAAAATGCGTCCTAGTATATAAAAAATGCTCTGCAATTAAAAATTCCTTCAGTAGAAGAGTCCTGAATGAATATTTTATATTTGAACATAATATATAAATGAATAATTTTTGGATAATCATTATGTATACTAGGAGTTAATAAAATGGCTAAGTTTAATATGGGTATAGATATCGGTTCCACAACCGTGAAGATAGTTGTTTTGGACAATAAAGATATTGTGTACAAGTCTTATGAACGTCATTATTCGGATATGACCAATACTGTAGTTCGGATGATTACAGACTGTTATAAGTGCCTTGGTAATATCCGCTGTAGTGTATGCATAACTGGGTCGGGAGGACTATCTGTTTCAAAATGGCTTTCACTAGCATTTGTACAAGAGGTAGTTGCATGTACAGAAGCTGTCAAGACTTTTATTCCCTTAGCTGATGTGGCAATTGAATTAGGGGGAGAAGATGCCAAAATAACTTATTTTAAGGGAGGAATTGAGCAGCGAATGAATGGTAGCTGTGCAGGGGGTACTGGAGCATTTATTGATCAGATGGCGGTACTTTTAAATACAGATGCAGCAGGTCTTAATGAATATGCAAAGAACAGCAAGGTGATTTATCCCATTGCTTCTAGATGTGGTGTATTTGCAAAGACTGATATTCAGCCCTTAATTAATGAAGGAGCGAGAAAGGAAGATATAGCCGCATCGATATTTCAAGCTGTGGTTAATCAGACTATAGGAGGGCTGGCCTGTGGAAAGCCCATTCGTGGCAGAGTAGCCTTTCTTGGTGGCCCCTTATATTTTCTGTCAGAGCTTCGAAAACGATTTGAACTAAGCTTGGCTGAGGCTTGCAAGGAGGTCATATCTCCTGATAACTCCCAGTTGTTTGCTGCCCTTGGAGCGGCCTTATATGGGAAGGCTGAAGTGGGTATTAAGCTGGCAGACCTTCATCATAAAGCACAAAAAATCACAAATAAAAAAGATGAAGAGACTATTACCCTTAGTCCCCTCTTTAAAGATGAAAATCAATATGAAAGCTTTAGAAAAAGACATGATAAGGCAAAGGTTAAGCATATTAATCTTGCTGATTACAGGGGCAAGACCTACCTGGGAATTGATGCAGGTTCTACAACTACTAAGGTTGCCCTAATTGGAGAAGAGGGAGAAGTTTTATACTCGTGCTATTCAAAAAACGAGGGAAATCCTATTTGGAAGCTAGTTTCAATTCTAAAAGAATTATATACCAAACTTCCTGACAGTGCTTATATTGTTAAATCCACTGTTACCGGCTATGGGGAGGATTTGATTAAGGCTGCATTTCATGTGGACCTTGGTATAATTGAAACAATGGCTCATTATAAGGCAGCTAGTTTTTTTAAGCCAGGAGTGGATTTTATACTAGATATCGGTGGTCAGGATATGAAGTGTATAAGGATAAAAGATAATGCTATAGATAATATTCTTCTTAATGAAGCTTGTTCCTCCGGTTGTGGCTCCTTCCTAGAAAGTTTTGCTTCATCACTAAACATTCCAATAGAAGAATTCTCAAAGCAAGGCTTGTACTCCAGGTCTCCGGTGGATTTGGGAAGTAAATGCACAGTTTTCATGAATTCAAAAGTAAAACAGGCTCAAAAAGAAGGAGCTGAATTGTCAGATCTATCTGCAGGCTTAGCTTATTCAGTTATTAAAAATGCTCTCTATAAGGTTATTAAGGTTAGAAATGAAAAGGACCTAGGTGAAAATATCGTGGTTCAAGGAGGAACCTTTTATAATGATGCAGTCCTAAGGTCCATGGAATTAATACTTGATAGGGAGGTAATACGTCCTGAGATTGCAGGACTGATGGGAGCTTATGGGGCCGCCCTATATGCCAAGGAACATGAAGTGATAGGAGATAAGACTTGGCTACTAACTCAGGAAGAACTCAAAAAATTTTCTATGAGTTCATCCAACCGAAGATGTGATAAATGTACCAATCACTGCCTTTTAACTATTAATACATTTTCTAATGGAGAAAGCTTTATCAGTGGAAATAGGTGTGAGAAAGGCAGTGACAGTGAAGTAAATGAAGATACTAAACTGCCTAATCTTTATGATTACAAATACCGTCGCACCTTTAATTATAGACCAATTCCTCTGTCAGAGGCTAGACGGGGAGTAATTGGGATTCCCAGAGTTTTAAACATGTATGAAAATTATCCTTTCTGGTTTACCTTGCTTACAAGCTTGGGATTTCGGGTGATACTTTCACCAAGGTCAGATAAAAAGATCTATGAAAGAGGCTTAGAGACCATTCCTTCGGAATCGACCTGTTATCCAGCCAAGTTATGCCATGGTCATATACTTAGTCTGATAGAAGAGGGGATAGATGTTATATTTTACCCTTCGATTGTTTATGAAAAGAAGGAATACAAAAAAGCAAACAATAATTATAATTGCCCCATTGTTATATCTTATCCTGAAGTTGTCAAGAATAATATTGATGAAATTAAGAGCAAAAAAGTAAAGTTTATATCTCCTTTCTTGTCCTTAGACAATGATACTGTACTGGTAAAGCGAATAGCTGAAGAATTTAAGGAATTTGGCATCACTTATTATGAAGCAAAAGAAGCTGTATCAGCCGCCTGTAAAGAAAGAGATAGATATAAAAATGATATTAGACAAAAGGGTGAAGAAACCTTAGAGCTTCTTAGAAAGAAAAATAAGAAAGGTATTATCCTGTGTGGTAAACCCTATCATATAGACCCTGAGATAAATCATGGAATTGCCAAGCTTATTTCATCATATGGACTGGCAGTTCTGACAGAGGACAGTATAGCTCATCTTGGAAATATAGATTTTAACTTAAGAGTGGTTGATCAATGGACATATAATACGAGATTATATAGAGCGGCATATCTTACTTCTCTGGAGCCGTGTCTTGAGCTGGTTCAACTTAACTCCTTTGGATGTGGGCTTGATGCAGTGACATCGGATCAAATTGGTGAAATTCTTGCATCCGGTGGGAAGATGTATACAATGCTAAAGATTGATGAAGGTAATAATCTCGGAGCTGCAAAGATTAGAATACGTTCACTGCTTGCAGCTATGGAGGAGAGAGAGCGTAGCGGCTATAAGCCAAAGAGGGAAGATGCTTCCTATCAAACCCCATTATTTACTAAAAAAATGCGAAGCACTCATACCATTCTTGCTCCCCAAATGGCACCAATACATTTTGAACTAGTTAAGGAAGCAGCCAGGAGTTGTGGTTATCAATTGGAGGTACTTCCAGCAATGGATTACCTGGCAGTAGACGAGGGCTTAAAATATGTCAATAATGATGCCTGTTATCCTGCTATCATCATGGTGGGACAGATTGTAAAAGCCTTAAAATCAGGATTATATGATCCCACCAAAACATCAGTGATTATTACACAAAGCGGAGGAGGCTGTCGTGCAACCAATTATTTTGCTTTACTAAAGCTTGGGCTAAAACAGGCAGGATTTCCTTATGTACCCTTAATCTCTGTCAATACTGTGGGTCTGGAGAAACAACCGGGTTTTAAATATTCTTTAGATTTAATAAATAGATCAATTATGGCCTTGGTTTATGGAGACCTGTTTATGAGAGTTCTATATAGGACAAGACCCTATGAAAGATTTCCAGGCTCATCCAACCTTTTATATGAAAAATGGATGGAAAAAGCTAAAGATAATATAAGAAATTGCAACTATAGACAATACAAATCAAACATTAAGAGGATTGTAAGAGATTTTGACAGGTTAGAAATAATAGATATAAGAAAACCCCGTGTAGGAGTGGTAGGTGAAATATTGGTAAAATACCATCCTACTGCCAATAATGATATTGTTAATATCATAGAAGAGGAAGGAGCAGAAGCAGTTGTACCAGATCTTATGGATTACCTTTTATATTCTTCTTTTAATCCGCGATTCCGATACAGATATTTGGCCGGGAAGAAACTGACCATGACCTTGGGTAATATAGCACTAAATTATTTGCAGAGATATCGTAAGACAATGAGTAAAGAACTTGACAATAGCAATCGCTTTACTCCTCCTACTCCAATTGATGAATTAGCAAGAATGGCATCACAGATCCTTTCCCTTGGTAATCAGACAGGAGAGGGTTGGCTGGTGACAGCAGAAATGATGGAATTTATAGAGCAAGGCACGAATAATATAATTTGTGTTCAGCCTCTTGCTTGCCTTCCAAACCATGTAGCAGGAAAAGGTATGATAAAGCCTGTCAAAGAACGCTACCCCTTTGCCAACATTGTACCCATTGACTACGATCCGGGAATCTCCAGTGTAAACCAACTAAATCGAATAAAGCTTATGCTATCCAATGCATTCAAACAATAATGGTGACAGGTACAGTTGACAAATCGTCAACTGTACCTGTTATCATTTACAAAACGTCAACTGTGACAGGCACCATTGACATCCTATCCTTACAAATGATAAGATTATATTTGCATTGTTTGAATATATTACATGGGGGAAGCAGTTTGAAGAAAGTATTTTCTTATCTAAAACCATATTATTTTAGAATGGCAATAGGATTGATGATTAAAGTGCTAGGAACTTTTATGGATCTTGGACTACCATGGGTACTGGCCTTTATTATTGATGACATTGTTCCTTTAAATAGAATAGATTTAATTCTCTGGTGGGGACTTGTAATGATTCTTCTATCTATTGGTGCACGAACCTTTAACATACTAGCAAATCGTATGGCTTCTAAGGTTTCAAGAGATACTACAGAGATACTTCGCCATGATTTATTTCAAAAGATACTTAGTCTTTCGGGCAGACAGCTCAATTATTTTACTATACCATCTCTGGAAGCTAGGATGACTACGGACACCTACAATATTCATCATATGATAGGTATGATGCAAAGGATTGGAATACGGGCACCGATTATGTTGATTGGTGGTATAGTAATTACAAGTACGTTAGAGCCTGTTCTTACCTTAATACTAGTAGGTGTATTACCCTTTCTGGCTATTATTGTGATGATTATTACGAAGAAGGGGATTCCACTATATACAAAGCTTCAAGAAACATCTGACAAGATGGTAAAGGTTGTTAGAGAAAATATTACTGGTGTAAGAGTTATTAAAGCCCTTTCCAAAAATGCATACGAGAAGGATAGGTTTAAAAAGGTTAATCAAGAAGTAGTTGATAAAGAACTTACGGCAGGGACAATGATGGCCATAACAAATCCCACTATGAATTTATTGCTTAATATAGGATTGACCTTAGTAATTGTTGTTGGTGCATTTAGGGTGAACAGTGGTGCTTCAGAACCTGGTAAAATTGTTGCTTTTTTATCGTATTTTATGATAATGCTTCATGCTGTAATGGCTATTACTAGAATTTTTGTTGTTTTTTCAAGAGCCAGTGCCTCCGCAATTCGTATTGAAGAAGTGCTGGATATCAAGGAAGATCTAGAGGTCAAACATATAGATTCAGTTACATCGGATTATCATATAGAATTTAATAATGTAAGCTTTTCCTACGACAAGGAGCCTTGCATAATTGATGTTTCTTTCCTTATTAAAAAAGGCGAGAGTCTAGGGATAATTGGTTCCACAGGATCGGGTAAGACAACATTAATACATTTGCTTATGAGATTTTATGATATAAATAATGGTAACATAAGAATTAATGGAGTAGATATACGTAGTCTTGATAAACAGTTATTAAGGAAAAAATTCGGTGTTGCCTTTCAAAATGATGTACTATTTGCAGACAGCATATATGAAAATATAAATCTCGGTAGGAATATTACTGAGGAAGAGGCAATAAAAGCCACAATAGATTCACAAGCAGCTTCATTTATTGAGGAATATGATGAGAAATTAGATTTTGAGCTCACAATTAAAGGAAGCAATTTAAGCGGAGGGCAAAAGCAGAGATTATTAATAGCAAGGGCTTTTGCTGGTAATCCTGAAATCTTGATTCTAGATGATTCATCCAGTGCCCTGGATTTTAAGACTGATGCAATGCTTAGAAAGGCTATAAGGACTAACCACAAAGAAACCACTAGCATTATAATAGCCCAAAGAATAAGTTCTGTTATGAAGTTGGATCATATTCTTGTCCTGGAGGATGGTAAGCAGGTGGGCTTTGGAAGTCACGAGGAACTATTAGAATCCTGTAATGTGTATCAGGAGATTTATCAATCGCAATTTGGACAGTAGTAAGGTGAGGTGTTACATAAATGGCGGCTAATCCCCATGGTGGCAAAAGAAGAACAGGCGAATCAAATGATAAACCAAGAGATAAGAAATATGTCTTAAGAGGACTATGGCGGTATCTTTCTCATTATAAATGGCTTCTAATATTAGCCATATTACTTACCATAGGAAGTAATTTATTTTCACTAATTGGTCCTAAGCTATCAGGCTCTGCTATAGATGCAATCGAACCTGGTGAGGGGAAGGTTGTATTTGATAAGGTCTTTTTTTATGCAGGCTGGATGGTGGGCTTTTACATAGGCTCCTCCATATTATCCTATATACTTTCTCTTCTTATGATTCATTTAAGTCAGAAGATAATTAAGAAAATGAGGGAGGATACATTCACTAAATTGGTTGAACTTCCCATAGGATATTTTGATAGACATCAAGCTGGTGATATTATTAGTAGATTTTCATATGATATCGACACTATTAATACCTCCCTATCAGCGGATGTAGTGCAAATGAGTGCCAGTCTAATTACTGTAGTAGGCTCCTTAATAATGATGATACTTATATCTCCTGTACTTGTACTGGTTATGCTGATTACAATACCTCTTTCTCTGTTATATACAAGATATAGAGCTAAGAAGGTAAGGCCATTATTTCGCAAGCGGTCGGCAATGCTAGGTGAACTAAATGGTTTTGTTGAGGAGATGGTATCCGGTCAGATGACAATTAAGGCATATGCAGCTGAAGATTCTACTATGGAAAGATTTGATAGAGTAAATACCGGGACAGTAGATGCTTATTATAATGCAGAATATTATGGAAGCTTGACAGGACCTACCGTTAACTTTATTAATAATCTTTCATTATCACTTATTACTGTATTTGGAGCAATCTTATACTTATTTGGAAGAATGACCTTGGGAAATATATCTTCATTTGTACAATATAGCCGTAAGTTTTCTGGACCAATAAATGAAACTGCCAATATTATAACAGAGCTCCAATCAGCAATGGCGGCAGCAGAAAGAGTATTTAAGCTTATTGATGAAGAGCCAGAGCTTCCCGACAAGGAAAATGCCACAGAGTTAAATGGTATAAGTGGTGATGTTTGTATGAAAGATGTTACATTTGGCTATCTTCCTGATAAGGTTATTATT
>JAAYRE010000073.1 GCA_012518935.1 Clostridiales bacterium | reverse complement strand
TGTGGTTAAATAACTCTTCATACATAAATCTCATATAGCTCTGATCCATAGCATAGGACTTGGTTAAATCAATTCCAATACCAAGATATTCGTCTAGATTAAAAGCTATAACATTAGAAAAGTCCAGGCCTTCTCTATGCATACGGATTAATTCTCGGTAAGTACCTATGGGTGTGCTACCTGTGGCAAATCCTATTACACAGTTTGGCTTCTTTCTTACTAAATTACCAATATATTCTGCCGCACATTTACTCATTTGTTCATAATCTTGTTTTATAACTAACTCCATACAGTCCTCCCATCTGAGAAAAAGCTTAGCTTTGACACATTATAATATTCTAATATCTTTTATATGTATCTTGTATATAAATATCCAGTCACTTTTTCTCTCAGGCGTTATCTTATCATAATATACTTTTCTTGTCACTAAAAAATCCTTACTAGATTAATATTTTATAAAAGTTTTATTTATAAAAAGATGCAACATATCTAAAATTCCTTGTGAGCTGATTTTGGTTATTAAGACCCTTCACACCATTTACCATGCGACTCACAAAACCTTCTAGTTTTTCCATATATTCCTCGTTCGTAATACTTCCTTCAGCCACATAGGTAAGCCCCTTCTCCCAACTGGCTGTAAGTTCAGGGTTTAATAAAGACCTAATCGATGCATTAACCACCTCATATATTAATTCTCCAAGTATGGAAGGGGTTATTATCTGTGTCTTTTTGTTAAGCTGCAGATACGATATTTTAACCAATTTATTTAATATCTCTGCCCTAGTTGCACTGGTTCCTATTCCACTTCCCTTAATCTGAGCCCGTAACTCCTCATCCTCTATCAGCTGTCCAGCATTTTCCATGGCTAGTATCAGAGTACCTGAGCTATATCTTTTTGGAGGAGACGTCTCCCCTTCTTTAATGGATAAACCTTTAACTGGAAGTTGCATACCCTTCTTTAGGCCCATGACTAGTTCCATAAAGCTTTGATCTTGATCCTCTTCCTCTTCCTGTTCTTCATTAGACCTTTGATCAGCCTCTTTATCTTGTTTTTGCTTATGTCTATCTGCTGATGGGTTTCCTGCTACTTGAAAATATCCTTCCTGCTCCAACACTCTAAATGTAGAAAAGAAAGATTCCTTCTTGATCTGTACAGTTATATTAAGTCTACGATAGACTGCCGGGGGATAAAAAATACTTAAAAACCGCCTTGCTATAGTTTCATATACCTTAACTCCTAAGGCTGATACACTTCTAAGAGCACCCAGTCCTTGACCTGTAGGAATAATAGCATAGTGATCTGTTATCTTGCTGTCATTAACATATTTAGTTTTTTCTATACCCTTATGTAGGTTGGTATCAATTACCTTTGATGCAAACTCACTTAATAGTGAGTAATTTTTAAGTCCTTTAATATTCTTATCTATCTCCTTTGCCACTGCTGTGGACAAAACCCTTGCATCGGTTCTAGGATATGTAACTAGTTTCTTCTCATATAACTCCTGAACTATCTTTAGGGTTTGGTCAGGACTTATTTTAAACATTCTTGAGCAGTCATTTTGAAGTTCCGCCAAGTTATATAATAGAGGTGGATGCTTATTCTCCTTCTTCTTTTCTAGTTTAGTAATATGACCTAGTAAAGGCTCATTAGAATTCATATTCCTTACCCAGGTTCCATCGTCCTTGTATGTTGGAAAGTCTCCTGCCAGCTGATTGATTAATCTCGCCGCCACTTCCCGCTCCAAAAAGCCATTTTCCTTATACAGTAATGGTGAATTAAAATAATCAGATCCCTCTACAGCTTTAAATTCACCGATAAATTCACCAGTGTTTTCACCCTTATCCATGGCAAATGTTGAAAGTACACGGTAAAATGGGGTCTTTACAAAGCTTCTAATTTCTCTTTCCCTATTTACAACCATACCCAGTACACAGGTCATAACTCTTCCTACTGAGATTGCAGACCATTTCTTAGGTTTTAGAAAGTTTTGAATCTCGTTGCCATACTTTAGGGTTAGTATTCTTGAAAAATTAATTCCCATTAGATAATCTTCTTTGGCCCGAAGATAGGCCGAATCCGATAAGTTATCATAAGCAGAAAGATTCTTAGCTTCCTTAATTCCTCTTAATATTTCTTCCTCCGTCTGAGAATCAATCCACACTCTTTTCTTAATCTTTGTATCTGGAACTTTTGCCATCTGATCCACAAGACGGTATATGTATTCACCCTCACGTCCGGAGTCAGTGCAGACATATATAGTGCTAACATCCTTCCTATTTAAGAGAGACTTTACTATCTGAAATTGTTTTTTCACACTGGGGATAATTTCATATCTAAATTCCTTAGGTAGAAATGGTAAAGGTTCCATACTCCATTTCTTCAAAGCAGGATCATAAGCATCAGGATAACTCATGGTAACTAGATGACCAACACACCAAGTTACTATACTATTACCGGATTCAATGTATCCGTCCTGCCTCTTTGTGCCTATTTTAAGTGCCTTGGCAAACTCAAGTGCGACACTTGGTTTTTCTGTTATGTATAAAGAGATTGACATTACTTACCAACTTTCCTATTATTCAATTATCAAAAACTGATTTGATAATATTTCTTCCTCCGTCTGTGAATCAATCCACACTCTTTTCTTAAGCTTTGTGTCTGGAACTTTTGCCATCTGATCCACCAGTCGATATATGTATTCTCCTTCCCGTCCTGAGTCAGTGCAGACATATATAGTACTGACATCCTTCCTGTTTAAGAGTCCTTTAACTATCTGAAACTGCTTTTTTACATTCGGTATAATCTCATATCTAAATTCCTTAGGTAGAAATGGTAAAGGTTCCATACTCCATTTCTTCAAAGCAGGATCATAAGCATCAGG
>JAAYRE010000072.1 GCA_012518935.1 Clostridiales bacterium | reverse complement strand
TTAGGTAATCCAGTACCAACATATAACCTTGTATATTCTACTGCTAATGTTGATCCTGCTTTAGTAAGTTATATAACATTAGTAGATAATGGTGATGGTAGTGGTAATCTTACTGTTGGTGATTTTGGGGATACACATTTAGCAACGAAGAAATTTGATTTAGTATGTACCGATACTTTAAGTGGATTTACTGGTTCATTAACACTTACAGTTATTGGACTATTTTAATAGAATTGATTTAGAGAGGGTTTATTGTACTAAGCATACAATTTACCCTCTTATTAGTTAGAATGGCTATTTAAGGTTTATAACAAGCAAAATAATAAGTTTAAATGTGACACTTGTTCCACATATCAACCCATCGGCACTAAGACAATAACTTGTATTGATTGTGGTATGGATGTTGAAGTGGATGGTATAGTTAAGAATAAAAAGCGTTGTGATGAATGTCAAAAGATATACATAAGAAAGCTAAAAACAGAAAAACAAAGAGAATATAGACAGAAAAAGTAGTTTGTGGAACTTTTTATTTTAAAGTTAAAATCGCTATAAGCCTTGTGGTTATTGGGTTATAAGCTGTTTTTAGCTCCTTATATATACAAAATAGGAAGTAATATTAAACTATAGCATTTAGGGTTACTTATGAAGAGAGAACGAAAAATAGCCAAATTTTACTTAACGGAATTTTTAAAACGCCCTATTTATGCCTATTACAGCCGATAAAATGAGGGTGTAACATGAAGAGAGAACGTGCGAGATTGTAGTTCTTTTTTTTATGCAACAAAATTGAGATAATATCCAACTTCAGCAAGTGGTTATTATATACATAATATATTATCCATTAGGGGAATGAAAATTAGTTCCCCTTACCTCCAATAATTATACTGCATTATAATGGTGCAGTATTTTTATATATTAACTATTCAATTATCTATTAGGGGTTATCCTATGAACTTAATAAGGGCATATGATGGCAACTAGGAAGGAGTAACAAATGAATTTTGAAGAATTAGGACTGACAGAGGAACAAATTAAAGCAGTAAATAAAGCTATTCAATCGGAAACAGATAAGGTAAGGACTGATTACAGTACGAAACTTAAAACTGTAAAAGATGAATTAGCAAAGTATAAGCCAATAGAAAAATCTGATGTTGAAAAAGCATTAGAAGAAAAGCAGAAGGAATTAGAGCAGAAAGAAAAGGAACTTGCTAATAAAGAATTATCTTATACAGTAAAGGAAAAATTATCTGCAAAGGGTTTACCTTCTGAATTGGCTAAGTATATTAATGTTGGTGATGATGTAGATGCAACTATAGAGGAATTAGGGGGTACTCTTAACAACTACTTTCTCAATGGTACATTCAAGCCATCTAACCACAACAAAAGTACAGGAATTACAAAAGAACAATTCAAAAAAATGTCATATTCTGAAAGGGTTAATCTTTTGGAAACGCAACCAGAATTATATAAAGCATTAAGTAATTAATCAATGGATTTTCCTTTATGGGAAGTCCTTTTTTAATGCAAAGAAAGGAATGGTGGGTATTGAAGGATGGACTTAAACATTATCCAACAAGTTATAACAACATTAGGGTTTCCCATATTTTGCGTGATTGCTATGGGGTGGTTTATTTCTAAGCTTTGGAATAAATCACAAGAGCAGAATGAGAAAAGGGAAGAAAAGTTATATGAAGTAATTGGTAAGGCACAGATACAAAATGAACAATTAAGTAAAACAAATGCAGAATTTGTGAAGGTATTAGATGATTATAAATTAGATTTAGAAACTATCAAAACAGATGTTGCTGATATAAAGCAACAATTAAATTAAGAAAGGATTAGGGTGAAATAAATGGCACTTATAAAACCAGAAGTATATGCACCTTTAGTTAGAGAAAAATTTGAAGGTAAAATTAAGATAGGTAAAATGGCAGTTGATTTAGGTTTCTTGAAGAATACAACTGTAGGTGAAACTGTAACATTCCCAAAATGGAAACTATTATCTGATGCAGAAGATGTTGTAAAGGGTACTGCAATTGGTACTGAATCTTTAGACCAAGATTCAAGCACTGCAACTATTAAAATGGTAGCACCTAAGGGTACAATGATTTATGACATGGACAACCTTACTATGTTAGGTAATGCAGTGAATGAAGCAGCAGACCAGCATGGTAAACTAATTGCTAGAAAACTTGATGAAGATCTTATTGCTGAGGCATTGACTTCCCCTCTTAAATCTGCAACTGCAAGTGCTAATGCAATTACAGGGGCAGAAGTTATGACAGCACTTACTCTTTATGGTGATGAAAGAGATGTAGAAGATTTTGCAGGTATTGTAATTAATTCTTTATTACTTCCCTCTTTTATTGCTATGGATGAATTTACTTCTGTAGAGAAAACCTATAATGCTAATGGTAATGGTATTGTATCTGGTGGTTTAGTAGGTTATTTCTTAGGTATTCCAGTTGTAATGACTGATAAAGGTACTTATGATGCAACTGCACAGGAATGTATTACTTTTATCATTAAGAAAAACGCTTTAGGTTATATGACTAAGAGAGATATTAATACAGAGGAAAAAAGAGAAGCAGAATATAAGAGAACAGTTCTTTTCTCTGATATGATTTATGCAGTTAAATTACTTGCAGATGATGGTATAGTTGTAGTTAGAAAGACTATTGCTTAATTGAATAATTACATAGCTTTGTGGGGGTACCATTATGGTATCCCCATTATTGATAGAAAGGAATGATTATATTGCTTAGTGGTAGTAAATTACAGTATTTAAGACGATTAAAAGGATTTACACAAGTATATATGGCAGAAAGTATTGGTATATCTGAAAGATGGGTAGGTAAGATTGAAAATGAAGGTGAAAGACCATCACAAGAGGTATATGATAAATGGCTATTAACTATATATGGAAAACTAAAGCCAGTAAAGAAAGAAAAATCTGAAAGTCCAAAATTGGACTGTGAAAAGAAAACAACTAATAAGAAAAAGAAATAATTTTATAGCAACAAAATTGTAAAGGAATGAGATAGGTGACAAATAAAGAGTTTCGCAAATGGCGAAGGGAAAGAGAAATAACTCAACAGATAATTGCTGACTACTGCAATATAAATAAATCAACTATCTGTAGATGGGAAAAGGGTGAAACAAATTTAGGAAACTATTTATATTCAAAGGTTTTAGAATTTGTATCAGAAAAAATGTAACTATAAACTTACTACTTGCTATTATGCAGAAAGTGGGAAAAGGTGAATACAGGAATGGGATTAAATTCTCATAATGTATTCAAATTCATAAATCGTGTGGGATTATATCTCATTCCGATTAATTATGAAAGCAGAATACAAAGAAAGATTACCACAATGGTATAAGGATGATAAGAAATATGATTTAATTTTAACAGATGATATTGATAGTTTATTATCTTGTGCAATATTGCAGAAAGTCAAAGGTTGGGATATTGAATATGTGATGTTATTCAAGGCAGATAAAGAAAAAAACTTTGACTATATGGGTATAACCAGTAATGCAACAAATGAAGCGGTTGGTATAGACCTTGCATTACAACATGGAAAATGCTTTGATAATCACTTATCTAGGCTTGATGAATTAGATCCAGTCAATGAGGAATGTATTAATCTGAATTTTATTAATGATGTTACAAGAAAAAACTATTTCAAGAAATACAATTTATCTACAGTATTATTACTGTGGGGATTATATGATTTACCAATTCCAGAGAGTGAAGAAGGTAAAATGATTTTACTTGCAATTGATGGAACATTTTCAAGTCATTTTAGCAAGTATCAAAATGATAGAGATATGAATAGATTTTATATGTGTGAAGTATTGGGATTAGAAGAATTATATCAATGTCAATTAAGGCACAAACAATATGAGTTTGATGATATTAAGAAAAAATACAAGCTTAATAATAAAATTAGAGTACATAAAGGTAAATTACAAACAGATATTGACTTGCTAGGTATTAATCTTGAATTGATTGATACTGATATATGGTGTGAATTACCTAAAAAAGCATTTCAACTACATAAGGTATTTAGAGATATACAGATGCCTTTATCATATAATACAACTAAATTATCGGATATAACTAAGAATCCCTATTCAGTAGCACTTACTGGAAGGGATTTTATTTGTTATTCAGAAGAAATTCCAGAGAGTGAGGTTAAACAATGGTATACACAGATGAAGAAAGAAAAGGAATAATTGTCTTTACAGGCAGAGTGGCAAGGGAATTATTAAGGCGAGGTTATACAATTATTGATGTAAAGCCAGATAAGACTAATAAAATTAAATCTATATATGTATTCAGACGTGAAAATGAAATTGAAAAAGAACTTGCCAAGATTACATATAAGGAAAGTGAAGAACCTTTTACACAGTGGTAAAATAACCAACGGTAAAAATTCGTTCGTAAACAACTTAATATATTAATCAATTAGGGATTGCTCATAATAGGGCAGTCCTTTTTTTTGATGTCATAAAACACAAAAGGAGTAACAGAATGAAAGTAAAATTAATGTTAGATACAAAGAAATTTGATAATAAGCCAACTGGATATGAAACAGGTGGGGTACAGAAAAGAATATCACAAACTGAAATAGAGATTGAAGATTTAGCAAATGGATTATGTAATGGTATGACTTGTAAGCCAGCGTTATTAAATGGTACTAAGTCAGTAGATTGGATACAACAACAAGTATTTATGCTTGATTTTGATGATGATACTACTATTGAGAAGGAATTGCAGAATTGCAACACCTTAGGTATTAAGCCAGTATTTGCTTATACTTCATTTTCTCATACTGATGATCATCATAAGTTTAGATTAGTATTTGTGGCAGATGAAGTTATTACTGATGTGGATAAGAGGAATAAGTTGCAGATTACATTGATTAATACCTTTGATAAATCTGATAAGGTAACATTTGATTGCACTAGAATATTCTATGGTGGTAAAGGTAAATCCCCTATTCAACCTAATTATGATGCTAGGATTAATGCAGATGATATTATTGCTAAGTATTATAAGGATGAATATGAATTGCCAGTTAAAAAGGTTAAAGCTAAATCTGATAAGGTTAAAAGCAATATTAATAATGTGATTATCAATGATGGCTATATGGATAATATTAATGCTATTAAGGAGTTAGATGTTGATAGATTAAGAAGTTTGATAACACCACAACTGAAAGGTGATAGTAATAAAGAATATACTCTTCTATCTCTATCACTTTCCAGTAAGAATAATCATCAAGAACTGAAAGATAACCCTAATAAAGAATATACTCTTCTATCAGGGTCACATTCCAGTTTAACATTTAATAATGAGAATGATTTATATAACTATATTAATAGTATTGATTTATGTGAGTTCCTTAATATAGATGAAGGATATGCTATTAATTGTATATTACCTAATCATGAAGATAATGAACCTTCAGCATATATATGGAGAACACAAGATAATACACAAATATATAAATGCTTTGGGTGTGGTAAGGCATTAACTATAATTGGATTAGTAGAAGAATTAGCACAATGTAAGAGAAGTAAAGCAATAGAATTTATTATGTCAGTATATGGAATAGTTTTAAAAGAATCTGATTGGATAGTAGAGCAGAAAGAGATTATGCGACAAAATGCACTCTATCTTGATACAGAAGAATTTAAGATACAATTTCCTAATATCTCAAAACTAATTAGAACTAGAAAGACGCATTTAAAAATGATGCTTATATACTTTTCGCAGTTTATAACAGATGAATTACAAATTAATGATAAGCCATTATTTTATGGTGGATATACAAAGTTAATGGAAGTTTGTGGTATTAAAGGGAATATGAATACAATGTCACAATCGCTAACCTTATTTACTCTTCTTAATATGCTAGATAAAGTTGAGTTAGATAAGATTCCAGAGAAAGAATTAAATAAGGCAAAATCTATTAGTGCTAAGTATGGATTTAAGAAACTAACAAATTTCTATCAGTTTGAAGAATATGGTTGTATGACTTTAAATGATAGTGAAAATATAGCAAAGACACTAATAGATAATAATATATCTCTTAAAGGATTAAGCCGAGAATATGTGTTGCGTACCTTTGGAAAAGAATTATCAGACAAGGTATTTCCTCAATATAAGTATGAAAATGAACGTGGTACAAGTAAAAAGTCAGATGATTTTACTTTAAGGATTAGTGAATATATCCTTGAAAACATTAAAAAAAAAAGATATATACTGGAAAAAGATGTTAAGATTAATAATAAAATAGAAACTCAATGGAAAAAGTCAATACAGGAAATATTAGATAACTATGGATTGGTAAGAGTAAAAGCAAGTAAGGTAAATAAAGAGAAATATAATTTGCCTGCTGATATACCTTATCAATCTTTTGTCATTTGTAGGGATAATTAAACATAGAAAGTGAGGTATTTATAATGAATAATTATAATGTAATAGAAAAAGACGGTATGTTAGTAAAGCAGAAGATAGATAAATATATGATGAATTTACATAACAAGCCATTTATGGAATTAGATAAAGATGAGTTACATAGGGAAATTGATTATCTATGGGGGCAATATGATTTTGTATCTCAAAGCGAAGAATTACCTCATGACTTTAGAATTAAGAAAGCAAAGTATCTTTGGGATCAGATTGATTTATTCACTAAAAGGTATATTTCTTTAAGTATAAAAAGTATAGGTGAAAACATGGATAATATATCTGATGAGATGAGGGGGATGAGAAAAGAATGGCAAAAACAGAGAGTATAAATCAGAAGTTGCAAAAGATTGTACCTAAGTATATAGCAAATTTTATTATATGGTACTATACCCCAGAAGATAATAGATGTGCCTTTAAGGATTTTATGCCATATGAACCTAATGTAAAAGGAAAGTCTTTAGAAGATTGTAAGGAATGGCTCACAAGAGAGGATTCCATTGAAGCAATAAAAACATATCACAAACATATGAAAGATTATAACCTTATGCAATTATATGAAAGTATGCTAGAGAAAGCCATTGAAGGTAATGTAAATGCTGCAAAATGGGTAAATGAGTTTTCTAATAGTGACTTTTTCAATGATGAAACAGATGAAATGGATGATTTTCTAAAGAATATAAATATACCTGCCTTGAAGGGTAAAGGTGATAAACGTGGCACTAAGTAAAGAAAGTAAAATGAAACTTGCTTATCTATGGCAAGATGAAAATAAAATTGATTGGATAGAAACTTTTATTCAGATAGCAGATAAGGAAGGAAACATTGTACCTTTTATACTAACAGAAGAACAAAGGTATTTTGTAGAAAATTTAGATAAAGATAATATAGTATTGAAAAGTAGACAGTTGGGGTTATCGTCAATAACGATAGCCCTTTCTATTCGTGCTTGTATCGTACAGGATAATACTACTTGTGTATTAATATCTCATAATCAAACATCTACAAATAGTATTTTTGCTAAGTTAAAGCAACAGTTCTTTTCATT
>JAAYRE010000071.1 GCA_012518935.1 Clostridiales bacterium | reverse complement strand
TCTCAACTACCATCCTCTCCCCATCAGTCTTAATAGTAATTGCACCGGCTTCTGTCGTTATCATAATACTTGATCCACTCTGTTGCAAGCGTTCGATCAGTTCAGTGTGGGGATGACCATATCGATTATTCTTACTACAGGAAATCAGCGACAACTCCGGTTTGATTATTGCAAGAATCTCCTCGCCTGTAGAATTTCTAGACCCATGATGGGCCACCTTAAGCACATCATAGTCAGTCTTTATTAACGGCAATGCATCATCTGCATAATTCACATTACTGAGGATTCCATATCGATTAATATCCACATCCACCTGCCCAGTTAGCCACTTAATCAACTCCCTCTCCCCTTTTTCCTCTATATCTCCCGTAAGGAGCATATCAAACTCTCCATAACTTATACTTAGTACCGTAGAATAATCATTATTTGACGCCGGTATATAGTCTTTTGCTGGATGAAGCACTGTTATACACAATCTTCCCTCTATAAACTCATCACCTGACCTAACATACTTAAGATCAATTCCCTTATTCCTTACCAAATCCTCCAGTTTCAGATAAATTTCATTCCGCTCTCTTGTATCTGGTAAAACTAAGCATTTTATGATAATCTCATCACCTTCTATTATTTCCATAAGTCCGCTTACATGGTCGGTATCGGTATGGGTAACTATAGCGTAATCCAGCTTGTCTATACCATTACATAAAAGATAGGGCTTTATTCTATATTTACCTACTTGTTTTACATTGGAACTTCCTCCGTCAAGCAGAATAGTAGAACCCTTTTCAGTTTCCATAAATATGGCTTCCCCTTGGCCCACATCAAGCATAGTAACAGTCAAACCTTTATGTGTATCAGGGATTATTAATATAACTATAGCAATAGCAAGAATCCCTATGAGCCTCTTCTTCCCGTATCTTTTAACCCCATATACAAATGCAAATATGAGTATGAAGTATATAATTATCTGCAAAGCACTAGGTCTGCCAATGGTTATAAGATTTCCTGGCAAGGCACTTCCAAGCTCACATATTAGCTCATATAGTTTAAGAATATAGTTGGCAGACCCCGCCATAAACACTCCCAGGGGAATATATATAGCCCCTAATATTCCTGCTAGTAGTGATGTTATAAGTAAAAGGGATGTAAAGGGAATAATCAGAAGATTAATTATTACGCTATAGACTGGAAACTGAAAGAAATAATATAGGACAAATGGCATAGTAAATACTTGCGCAGAGATGCTGACATAGATGCTTTTTACTGAAGATAACTTTGTAGGAAGCAAGTCATTTAGCCGTGGTAGTAGAAGGGCAATTCCAAGCACAGCACCAAAGGATAGTATAAATCCTACACTAAATATTTCCATGGGATTTTGAATTAGAATAAGGAATGCACTTAATGATAAAGCAGAAAGCATGTCAAATGTCTTTCCTAGGATATTGGCAAATAACATTACTATATACATAACCACAGCTCTATTGGTAGATACACTAAAATTCGTAAGTATGCCATAGCTATAGACAAATGCTATTGATAAAATTGTAGATGTTACAAGTCCTAACCTAAGCTTTTTTAAGATAAAATAGATGGCTGCCCCAACCATAGAAACATGAAGACCGGATATGGCAAGTATATGAGAAATCCCATTTTCCTGATATAGACGGTTTATCTCATCGCCTAGCAGATACTTCTCCCCTAATACCATGGCCATAAGGGTACCTGCTTCCTTTTCAGGAAAAACCCTTTCATAGACTTGAATAAGCTCTTCTTTTATATTATTTAGTATGTAATGAAATTTGGAGTAAGAGGCATTGATAACAGTTATAATTTCTGCATTTACCTTATAATCAATATTTTGGATTTTATAATAGAGATGTTCATTGAATCCACCGGGATTTGTATTAATAGAAAATTTCTGAATAGTGCCTGAGGCTGTAATCTTATTACCAACAAGATATCTTTTAGAATCCTCAGTATTTAATAGAACTTCTTCCACCAAGTAACTGGTTTGATTAGGTAAGGTTACAAGGTTGTCTTTAAGATAATAAGCCTTGCCCCATGACTTTTTAACTTCCATAGTAATCTCACCGGTTAAAACACAGGGAGTCTTATCATCAAACATCCTGTCAATATCTGGTGGTTTCATTCTATCTCCCATGGCTAGAAAGCCAAGAATAAATAGAATTGGTAAACTCCATAGAAAGCTATCCTTGTGGTTTACATATTTTTTCCCATGACTAATAAGATGATATATGACTAGAAAACCTACAAGAGCTAAGGTTATAATTAACACCAATGAAAATTTATACCAAGCAAGAAGTATTCCTATTACAAAAGCCCCTATCCCCCAAATGAAAGGTCTCTTTATCAATTTATAAAACCACCCCCTATAATTCATTCTTGAAAGACATCAGGTATAACCTATTGATTATCTTCATTAATTGAAAGGTTACGTTCAAACAAGACATCAAAAGGTGTGTTGTTATAATATTCTACAATCTGACCATTAATTCTAAATTGAACCTTGTTAATTCCTGGAAGCTCTACCAATGAATTAACCACAGAATATATGGCTACCTCATCTTTGATCCCTGGGATACTATCTAAGAACTTCTCATTAAAATCCACATAGCATATTCTTTCTTTGGTAGATATATTAAGCAAGGTTGTCCCATCAGGAATGGTTGAATATAAGCCCATCTCAGTAGAGCCATTAATAAGCTGATTAATTACAAGCTCTTCTATAGGTGCTGTATCAGTATAATAGATATTTCTAGTAGTGGTTTTTAACAAGTCCCCTGTCTCATTGGCAAAATACAAGGTAACCTTGTAGTTGGTTTCAGCTGCAGTATTCTCAATAAAAGATTCAGATGTCATAAGTCCTGTCTGAACACCGTTTGAATCAATAAGTGCCTGTCCATTTACGTTAAATAAGACAAAATCAATTCCCGTGATTTGACACATAGTCTTTACTACTGTTGCTCTACACAAAACCTCTGGAATTCCTTCTAGCTGACTATAATTAGAGTCAAAGTTAATAATAAGCTGATTATCTATTATACTATAATCTTTGATACTGATATTATCTGGAATAGCCTTCTTATATACCATATTTTTAGGGTCACTTTGTAAGACTTCCAATAGTTCTTGCACCAAATATTCTTTGGTCTGTCCATTGGGAGCATAATCTTCGCTTACAATACCTGAAGATTTACTATCTATATAATAAATTTGATATTCCTTTTTTGATACTTCTGTTTGATCTGTTTTATTACTACAAGATATTAGCAACAATACCATACTAAGTAATATCATGGTTAATAATCTTTTCATATAACTTCCCCATTCCTAGGTTCATCTATCTTCCATCTCAATTAACTATGAAGCTAAGCTATATAATTCAATGGAATTCTAACATTAAATGTGGTGCCTTCACCAGCTTTACTATAAATTCTTATTGCTCCTCGATGCATCTGTATTATATTCTTTGTAATCGCAAGTCCTAATCCTGTGCCACCAGTTTCTCTGGATCTGGCCTTATCCACTCGGTAGAAACGCTCAAATATCAAATCCTGTGCATCCTCAGGAATACCTATACCTGAATCAGATACCTTAACAAAGAAATATTTATGGTCTGCATTTAGAGATACTCTGACCCAGCCATCTAAGGTATTGTATTTGATACCATTTTCAATAAGGTTTGATATGGCTAGGGATAACTTAACTTCGTCAACCTCTGCCATCACCGGACGGAAGCTTTCATATATTAATTCAATATTATTCTTCTTTGCAATAGGACTAAGCCTCTTTAAAATTTGCTCTAGTAAATCATTGATATTAATGCTGGAAATATTCAAGTCATCGGCTGTTTTATCAAGTTTTACCAAAGAAAGTAGGTCATTAATAATCTTGTTCTCTCTTTCTATTTCTTCAGTAATATCAACTAAGAATTCACGATACAGCTCCACAGGGGCATCTTCCTGCATAATAAGGGAATCAGCTAAGACCTTTATTGATGTAATAGGGGTCTTTAACTCATGGGATACATTGGAGACAAATTCCTGTCTGGTATTTTCAATTTTTTGCATACGTAATATCATTTGATTAAATGAATCCGATATCTTTTCAATCTCATAATAGCCTTTTATTGATACTTCTTCACCCATATAACCTTCTGTTAAGCGGTCAATGGAGTTAACGACACTGGTTAAAGGCCTTGTTAACCTACTTGAAAAATAAATGGCAAATACAAAAATAAATATAGTAATTGTCAGGGTAAATATTATCGCCCTCTGCTCCATACTATCCAAAACACTTTGTATGTCCTTAGTAGAGGAGTTCATGACAATAGCACCCACTACAGCCTTATTATCCTCGATTGTAAGGGTTATAGGATTAGTTAACTTTAGGTAGTTATTTTCTTTGTCATATATTTTGCTACTATTGCCGTTGAAGGATTGTATGACCTCTTTTGATACCAAATACTTGTTACTATCATAAAGACCATAGGTATCCTCAACTATATTAAGGTTACTATTGACAATTACAATTCTTCCTTTAAAAACCTCTGCAATTCTATTTATCTCAGCATCTATTTCAGGTACTTCCACCAGGGTTAGGTAACCTGTAGGAAGCATCTGGTTAGCAAGCATTATGGTTTGCTCCTGCATCTGATTGAACTTATTGCTTATAGCTTTATCCTCGTAATTATCCAATAGAATATTGGCAAATATATTTATAGGGATAACCCCTATAATTATAAATGTTAATAGCATTTGCATCCTCATGCTATTTAAAAATTTAAGCTTATTCTTTATTTTGGAAAAAATAACCAACACCCCATTTTGTATGTACGTATTTTGGTTCGCTCGGATTGCTTTCTATTTTTTCACGTAGCCTTCTAATATGAACATCCACAGTTCTTACGTCTCCTGGATAATCATAGCCCCATACAATGTTAAGCAGATTCTCACGGCTATAAACCTTGTTAGGGTTTAGCACCATTAATTCC
>JAAYRE010000070.1 GCA_012518935.1 Clostridiales bacterium | reverse complement strand
CTCCTTCTACTGCCGTCAGAAGGTACGATAATCATATCACCCCTGTATGAAAGAGTAAACGCTACTTGTGCAAAAGTAAACTCCACCGCTTAATAGAGGAGTGGAATTAAACTTTTCAATTTTCATAGCATTTATATAAATCAAAGTACTGTTGTAATTATGCCTCCTATATGTTAAAATATCTCAGATGTGGTAAAATCGACATAATAATGACATAAAAATAGGAGGCATAGTAATGAAAAAAATATCTGTAACATTATCTATTATACTACTAATTATTTTTACAGCATCATGTAGCAAGAAGGATGAAGGTGGTAGTTATCAAAGGGAAGACTCCTCTGTAGACATTAATGAAAATGTATCTGAGTTACAAGATACCTTAAATGGTAATAATATTGAGGAAGATGATAATGAGCTGGAAGAATCAGAATTTGAAGAAACAGAATTAGAAGATACAGAATTTGATGATGTGGAAGACCCTATTCAAGAACCGAATGATTCGGTTGAAGATATATCTTACATAGACTATCTTGATTGGGAGAGTTATAAGACTTTTGATCTGAGCGAAATCTTTGGTGTAGATAAGTTTACATTTGATGTTTTATCAACATTATCTGATAAGACAGATCCTTTGTATGATATAACTATTGGAATTGCATATACATTTACATCTTCAGATACTGTATGGACCAGCTCGGGATATGAGCGGAGTTTAATGAGAATGAACATAGGCAATCCAAATAATTCTAATACACCTGTTGATTTATATAATGGTAATGAAGAAGAAATATTAGACCGATATGATAATTCTGTAAAAGTAGGTATGGGTTCAACTATGTATGATGCTCAATTTAGTAACAAGGGAAACCACAAGATGCTTTCATTCAAATATGTTGGGGATCCTGTGACCAAGTGTACTGTAACAGGGCGTATATACTTAGCCAATGAGGATGACAGCATTCCTTCAACAAATAATACAGATAAACCATATAGATATAAATGGATTGAAATCTCATACACATCACCGCAGATAGCAGAGTCTGCAAAAAATGTAATTACTGATCAAGAAATAGCACAATTTGATAAATTTTTTGACCATCTACTAAATAGTTTAGTAATTGAAGATTAAGGGTACAAAGCAAATATATGATTGTTAATTCAGATATGAGAGTGTAATACTCTCATATCTGTTTTCTTTTACAACTTGCAGCAAAGCTCTTTCTTACCTGGTAATATACCTTGGTTTGGTTGCTGGTTTTGGAATGAGTATTATGTGATATGGTCACTGATAATAACTGAGATTAATTTATACTATGATATATATTGTTGGAGAAAATATGTTAAACTTATTAAAGAGATATGTTTATGAGGAGGATTATTTCATGGGACGAAAAATACTAATTATTGGAGGAGTTGCAGGTGGGGCATCTGCAGCAGCTAGACTTAGAAGAAATAATGAAGATGATCAGATTATTATGTTTGAAAGAGGCCCCCATGTTTCATTTTCTAACTGCTCCCTTCCTTATCACTTAAGTGGAATAATACAAGATTCAGATGATTTGATATTAATGAATCCTGAATTGTTTTTACAGCAATATAACATAGATGCTAGAATTAACAGTGAAGTGATTGCAATTGATAGACAAAATAAAACTGTGACTGTAAGAAAAGTAGATACTGAAGAAGAGTATACAGAAAGCTATGATAAATTAATCCTATCACCAGGAGCTTATCCAATTGTACCCAAGCTACCAGGTATAGATAAGGTAAATATATTCACTGTAAGAAATGTAGTTGATATTGATAAGCTAAATCAATTTATTAAGAAAATGAAGACAAAGGAAGTAACTGTTATAGGGGGAGGATTTATTGGAGTTGAAGTGGCTGAGAACCTAAGTGCGGGTGGCTATTATGTATCACTTGTAGAAGCCACTGATCAGATTCTAAGACCATTCGATTATGATATGGTTCAAATATTCCACAAGGTGCTAATAGATCATAAGGTTAATTTGATTCTAGGGGATAAGGTGGAAAAGTTTGAAAAGGATAATGTGGTTCTAGCTTCTGGAAAGACCCTGAATGCTGAAGCTGTGGTTATGGCAATCGGTGTATCACCTGAAACATATCTTGCTAAAGAATCAGGTTTAGAAATCGGAGAAACTGGAGCAATTAAAGTAGATAAAAACTACCGAACCAACGACCCTGATATCTATGCAGTTGGTGATGCTATAGAAGTATATCATGCATTAACCCATACTATGACAAAATTATCCTTAGCAGGTCCCGCATTAAAACAGGCAAGGTCTGTGGCTGATCATATCAATAATAAAAGCACACTTAACAAAGGCTATATTGGCTCTTCAGCAATTAAAGTCTTTGATTATAATGGAGCATCCACAGGATTAAACGAATCCTTAATCAAACACCTCAATATGAACATCAAATATGATATTGTTCGCTTGATATTATCTGATAAGGTAGGTATTATGCCTGATGCTTCACCTATGCATTTTAAGTTGTTATTCGAAGTACCTACTGGAAGAATTTTAGGAGCTCAGGCAATTGGGAAAGGTGATGTTACAAAACGTATTGATGTTATCGCTACAGCCATTAAGTTTAATGGTACAGTAGAGGATTTGAAGGACCTGGAACTTTGCTATGCACCACCTTTTACAACCGCGAAGGATATTGTGAATTATGCAGGATATATAGGTTCAAATCTTTTAAATGGTGATTTTAAGCAAGTTAATGTGGATAAGGTAAGAGATCTTGTTGAAAATAATAATACCATAATAGATGTAAGGGAGAATTATGAATTTAAGCAAGGACATATAAAAGGGGCAATTAATATTCCCTTAAGTGAACTTAGAGAAAGAGTTGATGAAATTCCAAAAGATAAGCCAGTATATTTACACTGTCAAACTGGTCAACGTAGTTATAATGCAACCTTAGCATTACAGAATATGGGGTATAATAATGTGGTTAATATTACTGGAAGTTTTCTAGGGGTATCCTATTATGAATATTATATGGATAAAATCACTGGAAGAGATAGTATTGTGACAGAATATTTTCACCATTAGAGCCGTATCAAAGAAAAAGCAGGCAGTTCATGCTTGATAAGTGGAATGGGGAAGAAGTACATGGACTGCCTATAGCCAAATGTAATGGTTGCTAATACCTTTTCATATTATTTTCTTCATCAGATGCTTCAATCATAGTAGCTGCTCTAAATTTATGACTATGACCATCATTTACACTGGTAACTGATTTAAGAAAATGTACATGACTATCACCTACTTTAATAGCTCCAGTGGTTTTACCGCAAAACTCATGATAATGTTCATCATCAAAGTCAGTTCTAAATTTTACTTCATGATAATGATCAGAGTCGAAGGGACAGGCTTCTCCCGTAACAGTAGCAAACCTATGAGTATGACCATCTGCTAATTCCACGCTACCTTGAAGTTCGTGAACATGCCTTTGTCTATCCTTATCTTTATTTTCTCTATCATAGTTTACGAAACGATTCGATCTATAATTAGAGCGGTAGTTATTCATGTATCCCATAAATAGCCTCCTTTTCAGTCTATTGGTAACAACATTATTGTTCCATATTTATAATATGATAACTACTATAAAAGGTGAGGAAAGAGGCGACTCGGTATTGGCTACTTTTAAGTATCTGCAGGCATTGCTAGCAAATTACATATATAATATTGAATTGGTATGGTATTATATATACATAGGTCAATAAGGTGAAGAGTTAAAGAAGAAAGTAGGTTTTAGGAATGGGAAATCACACGTATATTGCGATTGATCTAAAATCATTCTATGCCTCTGTCGAGTGTATTGAGCGGAATCTTGATCCTATGACTACTAACCTTGTAGTTGCAGATGCCAGTAGAACCGAGAAGACAATCTGTCTTGCGGTGTCACCATCTTTAAAGTCATATGGTATTTCAGGACGAGCAAGACTTTTTGAGGTGATTCAAAGAGTCAAGGAAGTAAATGCAGAGCGAGTCAGGAAGGCTCCTAATCGTGTGTTTACTGGTTCATCCTATAATGATATAGAATTAAAAAACTCCCCTAATTTGTCACTGGATTATATTGCAGCACCACCAAGAATGGCTTATTACATGGAGTATAGCACTAGGATTTATAATATTTATCTAAAATATGTTGCACCAGAGGATATACATGTATATTCTATTGATGAAGTATTTATTGATGTTACTAATTATTTGAAGCTATATAACCTTACAGCAAGAGAACTTGCTATGAAGATGATAGGAGAAGTACTTAAAACCACTGGAATTACCGCCACAGCTGGTATAGGCACTAACCTTTATCTTGCTAAGGTTGCCATGGATATTGTGGCAAAACACATTGCACCAGATAAGGATGGAGTTAGGATTGCAGAATTAGATGAAATGTCCTACAGACGCATTCTCTGGACCCATCGTCCCTTAACTGATTTTTGGCGTGTTGGTAGAGGATATGCCAGAAAGCTAGAGGAATATGGTATGTTTACCATGGGGGATGTGGCAAGGTGTTCTATTGGTAAGCCCAATGATTATTATAATGAAGATTTGCTCTATAAGCTCTTTGGAGTTAATGCTGAGCTATTAATTGATCATGCCTGGGGCTGGGAGCCTTGTACAATTGCTGATATTAAGGATTATAGGCCCAGTACAAACAGCCTTGGATCAGGGCAGGTTCTTCAGAGCCCTTATGATTATAAGAAGGCAGGGTTGATAGTACAGGAAATGACGGACCTGCTTGTTCTTGATCTGGTTGATAAGAAACTAGTGACGGATCAGCTGGTTTTAACTATAGGTTATGACATCTGTAATCTGACTAATCCTGAGATTAAGAAGAAATATAAGGGAGAGATTACTACAGATCAGTATGGTCGACAGATACCAAAGCATGCCCATGGTACAACAAACCTTAAATATCCAACATCATCTACAAAGTTAATTATAGATGCTGTTATGGATCTGTATAGCCAAATTGTTGATAAAAACCTTTATGTTAGAAGAATAAATGTCACTGCAAATCATGTGGTGGATGAAAGTTCAGTAGAAAAAGCTGATTCATATGAACAACTTAACCTATTTACCGACTATGTGGCAGAACAAAAGAAAAGGAAAGAAGAGGAGGCCGCCTTGGAACGTGAAAAGAAGATGCAACACGCAGTACTTCATATTAAGAAAAAGTACGGTAAAAATGCTATTTTAAAGGGTATGAATCTTAAAGAGGGTGCTATGACAATAGAAAGAAATAAACAAATAGGAGGGCACAAGGCATAGTAGCTTAAAAATATTAGGTGAGGAAACTTCCTCCATGTTATAAAATATTAATTTTAGCTAATGAGTGAGGATAAAGCCCTGTGTTAAAGGAGGAAGAATATGATAGGTGAAAATAATGATTTACATCGGTATGATGATATAATTAATCTACCACACCATGTATCTAAGTCCCGTCCACAGATGTCTACAATAAATCGTGCCGCACAATTTTCACCCTTTGCTGCCTTAACCGGTTATGAAGAAGCTGTTAAGGAGACAGCGAGGGTAACCGATAGAAGAATAGAGTTAGATGAGGCTACAAAAGCCATATTGGATGAAAAGTTGAGAATTCTTCATGAACAGTTAAGCGATAAACCTGAGATTACAGTTACTTATTTTCAGCCAGATGATAATAAGGCTGGAGGATCTTATATTACTAGCAATGGAATTGTTAAAAAAATAGATAGGTTTAATAAAGCTATTGTTATGGAGGATGGTGCAAGAATATTGATAGAGGATATTATCAGTATGACAGGAGAGATAATTCGATTTGTTGATGATTATTATGTTCAATAATGATAGTAGGTGGATGAGCGATAGGTCATGTTTACCATAAAAATGTTGTTCTGAAAGAAGATATAGTATATTACTATATCTTCTCATAAGGTTCCAAATGCACTATTACTTGGACATTTTGATTTATTTCTTTTTTAATTTTTAATTCAAGTTGATGAACTAATTCATGGGATTTTTCAACACTTAAATCAGGCTCTGTCATAACATGCATATCAATATAAATATCGTTTTTTGCTCCCCTGCTTCGAACTTTATGAATATCTTTAATGGAATCAAAACTTTTAGCTATTTGCCTAATTTGCTCAGTATCAACAATTGCTGTATCAATTAATATACTACTGTTATCCTTAAAGATTTCATAGGCAGAATGAAAGATAAATCCTGCAATAACATAAGAAACAATAGAATCAATGATTGGTGGTAATCCAAGTTTTATACATAATAAAGTTGCAAGAACTCCGAATGAAACTAGGATATCACTTTTAGTATGAACAGAGTCAGATATTAATATCTGACTATTTAATTTTTGCCCTTTTTTGTTCTCATAAGCACTTACTATTATATTAATTACAATAGTAAAGAGTAAAATCAATATATAGGGCAGGGTAATATTAGGTTCAACTGGGTATATTAATCTGGTAACTCCTTCCGCAATAACCTTAAGGCCTACTAGTAGTAACATTACCGAGATAAACATTCCTGCAACCATTTCATACTTTTTATGTCCATAGGGATGTTCATTATCAACTGGTTTTGAAGCAAAATAGATGCCTATTAGCCCAACGATATTAGATGCCCCATCTGTAAAGGAATGAACTGCGTCAGCAGTCATACTATTACTTTTCATAATTAGACCTAATGAAAACTTTAGAAAAGCTACTAATAAATTAGCAATTAATATAATCCATAACACTTTTCTTACTTTCTTATAAATATCTACCATGATTACTTCCTTTCCAATAAGAATATTCTAGAAAGAGTTTACTTCGTTTTATAAAAACCTGTGAAACAATCCATTGTCCCACAGGTTTAACTGTTGCCCTTAAGGCCCGGTCATTATATTTAATGACCTGATACATATTCATTTATAAATTTATTATAAAGATTTCCCCGATTGTATAACCGGTATATAATAACATATTCATAAAACTTGTCATTTGTTAATATATTATGAAAAGCGATTGATTTTACCGATAGTTTTGCCATATTCAACTGACAGTTGATTGAATTTAACTTATAAGTTATTGTCTTATTGTAATGACATAGATATACTTTACTTAGATGCATCTAGAAAATATATGTGCCATTAGTGGGTAATGAGATGATTTACCTAAAGGGCAAACAGGAGGTAGAATTATGGATCTGAATGAAAATATTAAAAATAATATTCAAAGACTAAGAAAAGACCGAAATATTACTCAAGAGGTATTAGCTGATGCTTTGGAAATAAGTGTTCAAGCAGTATCAAAATGGGAGACAGGAATATCCCTTCCGGACATAATGCAACTTCCTAGAATAGCACAATTTTTTGGAGTTTCTATTGATTATCTTTTTTATAGTTATGAGAATATAGAACCCCTAGCTATAAAGGAACTACCTAATGATGATGTTCTTAGGATTGTTCAATTTAGAGGTAACAAACTGCTGGATGCGGACACTTGGGAAAAAGATAAGTACATTATGCTGAAGATTCCCAATGATTTATTAGATCAGTACAATAAGCCATTAAACTTTGAGATATGGGGTAATGGAAATATCTCTGGCAATATAAGTGGCTATGTAGAATGTGATGGTAACATCAACTGTAGCAATATCGGAGGCTATGCAGAGTGTGATGGCAGTATTAACAGTGCTAACATCGGAGGCTATGCAGAGTGTGATGGCAGTATTAACAGTGGTTACATCGGTGGGTATGCTGAAAGTGGTGGAAGTATCAACTGTGGCAATATTAACGGTTATGTAGAATGTGGAGGGAATTTAACCTGCGGTGATATAATGAGTGATGTTGAATGTAGTGGTTCTATCCGCTGTAAGGTAATTAAAGGTGATGTAAAATGTGAGGGAGATATCATATATGAAAAATAGCCATTATCAATTGGCATCATAGATGATATAATAAGGCTCTATTACTAAGGAAGATGATAAAGGATGTGAATAGTTAATGTACTACAAGGCACAATACATATCCCCCTTGGGAGATATATTGCTAGCAAGTGATGAAAGTAGCATTATTGGTCTGTGGACCCAGCAGCAGAAATATATTGATCATACCATGCCTAAGGAAATGATAGAAAATGAGAATATTCCAATTCTTAAAGAAGCTATAGGGTGGTTAGATGCTTATTTTGCTGGCAAGAAGCCGAAAGTATCAGATTTGCCCCTTGCCCCCATAGGTGGCCAGTTCAAACAGCAGGTATGGAGGATTCTTACCAAGATACCCTATGGAGAGTTAAGAACATACGGTAGTATTGCAGAAGAGGTTGCAAGAGCCATGGGGAAAGAAAGAATGTCTGCTCAAGCTGTAGGAGGTGCTGTTGGTCACAATCCAATATCCATTATTATTCCTTGCCATCGGGTGGTAGGCAAAAACGGAAGTCTTACTGGATATGCAGGAGGGCTTGATAAAAAGATTAAACTTCTGGAACACGAAGGAGTGGATATGACAGGATTATTTGTGCCTAAGTACCTAGGTAAATGACAGGATTATTGGTATTCGTGATAATAAGGTAACTGAATTTAGTAGTAATTAAATATAAAAAGTGTTCTAATCATATTTTGAAATAACTGGCATGGTTGCCCCCATTAAAAAGATTAGAACACTTTTTGTTATTATATAAATTCTTATAATTAATTATTAATATTACTTATTCTCTTTTGCTGCAGTTGGTTTTATAGCTGTTTTCCATGCATGCATTGCCAATGAAACTGCAATTACACCGAAGCAAATAAACACGCGGAAATACTCACCGATTAATGAGCTTCCGAAAAGGTTGCTTGCAGAGAAAGGAGCAACTACAAACAAGGTGTGGAATAGAATAACACCAAGAATTGCATGTTTGCTATTGGCCTTCTGAACACTGGCACCACCGACTAATAGGGCTGCAATGGCATATTGACCTACCATAGTATGGGCACCATAGGTTGAAAAGGTACCAAGGTTTTGCAGGTAAATAATCTGTCCCCAGGCAGCAAGTACAGTAGATATGCACATGGCAATGATACGGGTCTTGTTGACATTTATTCCTGCAGAATTGGCAACGGTTCTGCTTTGGCCAACAGTTCGCAAATTCTGACCAAGTCTAGTACTTAATAGCCAACGGTTAAATCCACAAAGAAGAATAACAGTGGCATAGGTACATACAGGAAGCTTGACAAACTTGGTGATGGCATATATAGCTGGAACATAAGTAAGTCCATAGGATATTATTGCAACAATTATAATAGCTATGAAGCGATTAATATCCCCATCTTTGTCCTTCTTGATGAGTTTAATATAGATTATCCTAGCTAAACCATAAACAATACCTAGTATACAAGCAATGGTAACAGCATCTAATAGAAGCAACTGATCAGTACCCATAAACTGACTGACAAAAGGAAGGAAAGTAAATCCAAACAAAGCTACTATTAAGATAAGTCTTAATAAATTTCCTTTTTTACCTTCATTATTTTTATGAATTATCAGATTAGCCAAAACTATAATAAAGCCAATTATTAGTATGGTCCTTCCTAGTATCAGCATACTGATGTTGTCTAAGGAGTATTTTAAATTACCTGTAAGGTCAATTGTGTTCTTTACACCAACGCCACCATCGATCATTAAGGTGTCGCTCTTTATAGGTATAATGCCACCAAGGATGAATAAAAAGAAAAATTGATATAGGCCGTCTGCAAAGAATGCCATTACCATACCGGTAATCATCTCTGAACCCTTAGTTTTATTATAAAGAACACCAACAAAATATCCAAATAATATAGCTATTGGGGTACAGATTAATACACATAGAAGAAGACCTCCGATACCTGTAAATCCCCAGTAAACCACAAAGAAGATAGCTATTTGAGCTGCTATGGCACCTACTACAATACCAAAGTTTAATCCAAGGCCTGCGATAACAGGAACAATTAGAGCCAACACTAAAAAGGCATTTCTGCCAAATCTGGAAAATACCTCAGAAAATGTATAGGTCAGAGGCTTTCCGGTGGTGCTGATACCAAATATACATAATATAAGGAACATTAGTACCACTTTGTTGGAATAAATATTCTTTATAAAATTACTAGATTGCTTTTTAGTATATGTAAAAAAGTTATTCTTCATTTGTCGCACCTCCTTTTGACTTTGTAAGTGCGTATATAATGATACCGTTGGAGATTATCATACGCATGATATCTGACAAATCTGTACCACTAAGAACATTATTAGCTACAGGAAGTGCTACAACTAAAAGACCTTGAAATAGAAAAGTACCTATAATAACATTACTGATTTTTGCTCTGCTTGTACTTGCCCCGCCAATTAATACTGCTGCAACACAGGAAAAGCCCATCATCAAAGGAGCATTATACATTTGCAAAAAGCCAAATGTTTGAGCATATGTAATAATACCAATGGCACCCAGTGTAGTTGATAGAGCAGTACCTAAAATTCGCATCTTATTAACATTAATTCCACTGGCTTTTGCGAAGTTGGGATTAGCACCAGCAGCACTCATGGCTATACCTGTCTTACTCTTAAAAAATAGATATATTATCAAGCAGAACAGGAAAAAGAACAATAGCAGACCCGTAGGCACTTTTAATCCAGTTTCAGGATCCCCAATGGTAAAAGCTAAGGTATTACTCAAAATCCCACTAAAGCTACTGGATAAGCTTATGGTATTACGGGCTCCTTCACCACCAATGGGCCATTTGATGTCTCCACTACTAAAGGGAAGAGTTACCCATAGGATGTTCATAAAAGCTATTATAGAAAAACCAACATAGGTAGATACAGTCATCTCAGAACCTTTAACATGATTTAGTAATACCCCATAACCCAATCCAGCGAACCAGGCAATTACACCGGATAATACTACTGCAAACAACAATGACATCCATGCCCCTAGTATTTCATTACCTCCGAATATGGCTAAGTTTGCTATATCTAGCTCAATAGATACTAGAGCACCAAACAAACCACAAACAATACCAACGCTGACACCAAAGTTTGGTCCGTTGCCACATTGAATAGAAGGGACCATGGCAAGAACTAAAATACCATACATACCCCAGCGACGGAGAACATTACCCATTAATGCCACTACATCCATATCATAGAAACCGGCTGCAATTACAACCACTATAAAGAATGTAAAGATTATCAATCTGGGAAGTCCAATTGATTGATAGATATTTTTAATAGTCTTATTCATTTTCCCCCTCCTGTCTTACGCCAGACATAGCAAGACCAAAGTCAGCATCAGGATCATTAGGTTTCATTATACGAGCTATTTTACCTTCTGATACAATTGCAATTCTATCACATATACTGCGTAATTCATTAAGCTCAGAACTGACCATAATAATTGTTAAGCCTTGTTCACGATTTAATTTAGCTAATAATTCAATAACTAACTTCTTAGCACCGATATCAATACCTCTAGTTGGTTCAGACACGATGGCTGCAATTCAAGAAAATATTGAAGAAATCCAGTTCCAGAATCTAAGAGCCTTAATGTATCGCTCTTTGGTTCGTTTAGAAGTAGCCTCCTTTGAGGATGCAGATTATTTTAAAGAAGATGATGAAAGTGAAGAAGATACTTCATCTACCAACAGTTCTACGTAGGATGTTAGGCCTGGGAGTATAAACACCTCTCAGGCTTTATTATTTAATATGAAGTTCTCCGAACTTCATATTAAATAATAAATGTTCCGCAAAAGTGATTTAAATCAATTTATATTTTTTCAATATATGATAGACTATATGTGATGAATTTGTACCAAGAGAAGGAATTGGTACAAGTTAATGGAAAACAATTTATATGGAAAATATGTTATAATTTATAAGTGTTATTTAAACTAAATATTATTTGGAGGCTGGTAATATGGACAAAAGAAGAGCCTTACGAGGTTATCTTCTTATTTTTATGGCCGGAGTTTTCTGGGGATCTGGTGGTTATCTGGTTACTCAAATGAGTAACATGGGAGCATCATCATTAATAACAGCATTCTCCGGGCATTTTTTATCCCTCTTACCTTTAGCTATTTACCTATTAGTAAAAAAGGGTATAAAGGGTTTGAGGATTTCAAAGAAGGGTTTGTTTTATAGTATTATTCTTGGTGTTTTAACCAAAGGTATTTTTAAATTAGCTTATGATACTTCTATAACCTTAGTAGGAGTAGCATCCGCATCAATTCTTATGTATTTAGCTCCTGTTTTTGCAGCTATTATGTCTATGATTTTTTTCAAAGAGAAATTACGTGGGTATCAACATCTGGCTGTACTCTTAAATCTTATTGGCTGTACCCTTATGGTAACAGGTGGAAATTTTGCAGAGTTAAATATTTCAGGATTAGGCTTAACCTTGGGAATAATTTCAGGTTTCCTCTATGCACTTAACACCATCTTAGGTAAGCTTGCTACCAGTGAAGATGATCCTGAAACTATGACTTTTTATATGTTATTATTCAGTGCTATTACTATGGGTATATTTGCCAAACCATGGCAACATATGAATCTATTCTTTAATGGCAAGTTTTTATTCTGGGCAATCCTAAATTCACTATCATCAGGTTTGATTGCGAATCTATTATATTTGAAAGGATTAGCAATGAAAGTTGATGCTTCAAAGGCTACTATTTTAGCTTCAGCTGAAGTCATCATAGCTACACTTTCCGGTGTCTTATTATTAAGAGAAGAGATTAATTATATTGGAGCATTTGGTATTCTTATTATGCTAACATCAATTGTTCTGATGAATACTAATATTCCGTTAAAATCTAAAGAAACTATTAAGAATGAAGCAATTTCATCTTTAGAATCACAATAATCTAGGAGGTAATTATAAATATGAAGAAATTTATTAATGCAGTTGTTTATGGTCATGATGATGCAAGTGAGATTTTGGTAGATAAGGGAGTCATCAAAGGAATTGGTAAGGATCTAGGTCCTGCTGATGAAATCATCGATTTAGGTGGGAAGCTAGTAACTGCTCCTTACGTTGATCCTCATTTACATCTAGATTATGTTTACACCTTATCTGAATTGGGACAGGAGGGTGCTGGTTCTGGTACCTTATTTGAAGCTATTGAAATGTGGCCAAAATTCAAAGAAAATTTGACAGTAGATAGCGTTAAGAAGCTTGCTCTTAAAGGAATATATGATGAGGTATCCCAAGGGGTACAACACATCCGTACTCATGTGGATGTTACAGATCCAAAATTCACAGGTCTAAAAGCAATGTTAGAACTTCGTGAAGAATTAAAAGATAAGGTTGAAATTCAAATCGTAGCATTTCCACAGGAAGGAATGTACACATATAAGGGCGGACGTGACTTAGTAGAAGAAGCTCTTAAGATGGGTGCTGATGTTGTTGGAGGAATACCTCATTATGAGCCAGCTAGAGAATTTGGAGAAAAGTCAGTTCATGACATAGTTGAGCTTGCTTTAAAATATGAAAAGCTTATAGACGTTCACTGTGATGAGACAGATGATCCTCATTCACGCTTTGTTGAGCTATTAAATGCCCTTGTTCTTATGGAAGGCTATGGTGAAAAAACCTCAGCTAGTCATACATGCTCTTTTGGTTCAGCTGATGATTCCTATGCATATAGAATGATAGATTTGTTCAAAAAGAGCAAGATGAACTTCATCTCTTGCCCAACTGAAAATGCATATCTTCAAGGCCGTCATGATACTTATCCTAAACGCCGTGGACTTACAAGAGTAAAAGAGTTCATGGAAAATGGAATCAATGTTGCCTTTGCACAAGATTCCATAAATGACCCTTGGTATCCAATGGGTAACGGAAATATGATGAATGTCCTTGACAATGGAATTCACCTGGCACAAATCATGTCTCCTGAGGAAATAGATAAAGATTTAGATTTAATCACTTACAATGGAGCTAAGTGCCTAAATATTAGTGATAGATATGGTCTAGATATAGGCAAAGATGCTAACTTCATTGTTCTTGATGGAGACAGCCCTTTTGATGTAATAAGAAATCGTGCTAATGTTCTTGCTTCAGTTAGAAAGGGCAAATATCTATTTAAGCAAAAACCAGTAGAATATGATGTAAAACTTGATTTAGATGTAAGTAATTAATAAGGACAAGTAAGATAATGGGATTGAGTTTGGTAGATACTGAACTCAATCTCTTATTTTAGAGAAATTTTTTTGCCTGAAAAGCTTGGTATTCCTTGTAATGTTATGTAGGTAAGCTGTTAACTTTTAATATATAGGTAATACCTATCATGTCAATTAATTAATTATATTTTACAATAGAAAATCAAAGTAATATAATATAAGTAAAGTAAATTGGCCTAAAAGGAGTACATAAGGATGTATAATGTTTTTAAAAGTAGAAAGTTTAACAATCATCATGGATATAGAAGTCTTAATAAGCTAGCAAGAATGTTCTTGCGACTATTTTTAATTAGTGTGTATATATTGGTGCTTACCGGATGTAAGCCACAGGCAGACGTAGTAATAGATGATAAAGACTCATATTACTATAGCTTTACAGATTCTTTAGAAAATGAGGTTAAGCTAGAAAGTAAGCCACAGAAAGTTGTTTCTCTGGTGGGTTCCTATGCTGAAACTTGGATCTTGGCAGGGGGAGAACTTGTAGGGGTAACCAATGATGTAATAAGTGAGAGAGCAATGGATTTACCCAGCACAACAAAAATTGTAGGTACCATAAAGGATCCTAATGTAGAAGAAGTAATAGCTCTTTCTCCTGATTTTGTCCTGCTCTCTCCGGATATTGAGAGCCATGTGAAAATATCAGAAATCCTTGAACAATCAAAGATAACTTATGGATTTTTTAAAGTGGAACATTTCGAGGATTATCTTGACATGCTTAAGATATGTACGGATATAACAGGCAACAAAGAATTATATGAGGAAAATGGTTTAGCAGTTAAGGAAAAAATAGATGAGGTTTTATCAAAAATTGATAAGAAGACTAGTCCTCAAATATTATTTATACGTGCATTTTCAAGTGGTGCAAAGGCAAAAGATGATGACAATATGGCCTGCAAAATTTTTGATGATCTTGGCACTATAAACATTGCATCAAAGCATAAGTCTCTTTTAGAGGATCTAAGTATGGAAGAAATCATTGAAGAAGATCCCGATTACATCTTTGTGGTGACAATGGGTGATAGTGATAAAGCCCTACAGACTCTAAAGGATGGAATCGAGAAAAACCCGGCGTGGAGTGGCTTATCAGCAGTTCAGAACAATCGCTATATTGTGCTTCCTAAGGAGCTATTCCACTATAAACCTAACGCAAAATGGGGTGAAAGTTATGAATATATTGCAAAAATTCTCTACCCGGAAGAATTTAAATAAGAAAAAAGATAAGGCCAAAATATTTGTTATGGATAAGAATAGCAAAAGCTATAACATTACTGTTATAGCTTTTCTAATACTATTACTAATGGTTGGAGTATTGATGAGTATAAGCATTGGTTCTTCTAGAATTCCCCTATCAGATATTGTCTCTGCAATGAAGCATGGGGATAAGACCTTAAACTCTTATAAGATTATACAATATGTAAGAATACCAAGAACCATGGCAGCTATTCTTGCAGGTTGTGCTTTCTCAGTTTCAGGAGCCATACTTCAGGCAGTACTTAATAATTCTCTTGCCAGTCCCAGCGTTATTGGGGTAAATTCAGGAGCTGGTCTATTTGCGGTCTTAGTGGCAGCCTTTTTTCCCACAAGTATTTTCCTAACAACCATTGGATCATTTGTCGGTGGGATTCTAGCTGTACTTTTGGTTTATTTTATAGCCCTTAAGACAGGAGCATCCAGGATGTCAATTGTCTTATCGGGAGTTGCTGTATCTAGCTTTATTGGAGCAATAACAGATACAATATTAACCTTAAAGCCTGATACTATAATCGCCCGCACAGCCTTTTTAATTGGAGGTTTTTCTGGTATCACCATGGACAAGTTAAGATTTGCTGGATTGTTTATTCTTCTGGCTTTTATTATAGTTCTTATACTAAGTTATGATATGAATGTACTGGTATTAGGAGATGAAACTGCCAAATCATTAGGCTTAAAGGTAGCCAGGCTTCGCTTCACCTTTTTAATTCTTGCGGCAGTCTTAGCAGGAAGTGCCATAAGTTTTGCGGGCCTAATAGGCTTTGTGGGACTTATAATTCCCCATGTGTCAAGGATTTTTGTTGGACATGATAATAGAATTCTACTTCCGGTATCTGCCTTGTTAGGGAGTATATTTACATTACTCTGCGATTTGCTGGCCCGGGTAATCTTTTCACCCTATGAAATACCTGTTGGAATTATCCTGTCTTTTCTAGGAGGTCCATTTTTTATATACCTATTAATAAAGGGCAAGAGAGGTCAGCTTTATGGTTAAATTAACAAATATATCTGCAGGTTATAATAAAATTGAAATCATTAAGAACATTAATATAACTTTTGAAGAAGGCAGTATTACCAGTATTATAGGCAAAAATGGTTGCGGAAAGACTACCTTATTAAGAACTGCCTCAAATTTATTGAAACCATTTGGTGGTGATATTACTATAAGGGGTAAAGACATCTCAAGGATTCCAGATAAGGAACTTGCAAAGAAAGTCTCCTTTTTACCCCAGTTTAGGTCAGTACCTAATATAACTGTCTATAATATGGTTATGCACGGCAGATTTCCCTATTTGGGCTTGTCCCGTACCCCTCAGAAACATGATAGAGAGTTCGTAGAGAGGGCCATAGAGAATATGGGACTAAATCAATATATCTATAAAAATATTAATGAGCTTTCAGGAGGTCAACGTCAAAAGGTTTATTTTGCTATGATTTTATCCCAGGATACTGATATTATTTTCTTGGATGAACCGACAACTTATCTAGATATTAATTATCAACTTGAAATATTAGAAATTGTAAAAAAGCTAAAACAGTTAGGTAAAACCATAGTTATGGTACTTCATGACTTAAACAATGCACTTTCTTATTCCGACAAGGTTTGTTTGATGAATAATGGTGAGATTGCCATATATGATACGCCACAAGCCATCTATGATAGTAAAGAGATAGATAACATATTTAAGGTTAGTTCTTCCCAGGTGTACGTAGGGGAGGAAGGAAAAAGTCAATATGTATTTTATATAAAGTAGATAGATTTATTGTATTGATATAGATAAAAAGCTTTCATTACACGAAATTATAGATTTCGAGTAATGAAAGCTTTTATTTGTTTTGCTAGAAAAGCTGGCTGTCATAAGTGCTTCTTAACCTATATAAGAAGCAAACAAATTAATAAATAATAAGGAAGTTATAGCAACAGCAAGCCAGGTACATCCCCCAAGTATAATTGGTTTTATGCCTTTTCTAAGTAAGTCTTTGAATTGAATTTTAAAGCCTACACCAGCTAGGGCAGTGGTATTTAAGAACTTATAACCCTTTTTGAAGAAGTTGGATGCTCCCTTAATATTGTCAAATGCCCCTAAGGTGTTGAAGATGGCCATTAATAAAAATATAAATATAAACCATGGGAATACCTTAATCACAGTTTGGCCAATAGACATTTTCTTAGGTGAGTTGGAAGAGGAGGATGTCATCTCCTTGCCTAAGGAGCCCTGTGTTTTTGATTGATTTCTTATTGTAATTACAGTGAAGATAATGGCAACTACAATAAGCATTGTGGTTCTAGTAAGCTTGACTGTTATGGCTAAGTTTAGATCAACATTATTTAAGACACTATAGGTAGCTTCTGCTGCAGCAACGCTGGATGTATCGTTAATGGCAGCACCGGCAAGAAAACCAAATTGATTGGCTGTAAATCCAAGAAAGCTTGACAAGTAAGGAAAGGCCAGTGCTGCGAATATATCAAATAGAAATATGGCAGTCATGGCATAAGCTATCTCAGTTTCCTTGGCTTTGATTATAGTGGCCAAGGTAGCAATAGCAGTGCCACCGCATATAGAGGTCCCGCCACCGACTAATGTACAGGTATTAAGGGATAGCTGTAGTTTTTTACCTATAAAGTAAGCAACAGTAAAAGCAATTATAATGTTTATTATAATCAGTGGAAGTGCTTTTGCCCCATATCCTAAGATTTCTTTAAAGTTGAGGGTGGCACCAGCCAAGATAATGCCAAGGTTTAAAAACTTCTTTCCTGCAAAGGTGGTGCCTGCCTTAAAATCCTTATCTATAGTCGGTAATAAGTTGACTATAATTATGCTTATAAACAAACCTATCATGGGAGCACCTACTAGCTTTTGTTTTCCTCCCAAGTAGGTTGCCACAAGGGCAATAACTATGCACAAAGCTATGGCTAAGTATTTTTTTATCTTTGAAATAGTAGATGATATAGAATTCAAGTTAGTTTTCATTAGTGTATATCCCTTTCAACGTTAAAATTTATAAAAGTTTGTTAATAATATAACAAGGATAGATAAAAAAATATAAATATGATCTAAAAGAATTGTGTCCAGAAGAAAGCTTAATACCCAGGCTTTCTTCTAGGACATTTCTTCTAGTTATATCTTATTAATTCTAATTATATCTATTTGACAAAATATAAGTTCTAAAAATTATGTTGGCTAGATTAGCAGGTTGCTCCACCTTCAAGATGAAGCTGAGCTTCTAAGATTTCCTTCTTTCTATCAAGAAGGTCATTAGATAATATCTGAGCGTCTACATTATCAAAGCCAAGTCTTGCAATGGTTTGAGCGAAGCGTTCACCAGTTTTACCTTGCTCCCTATATAGAAGGATAACCTTTTCTACTGCCTCCATAACCTCTTCTTGGCTAGTGAATATCTTACTAAGTGCTTTACCGTGGGCAACACGTTTTCCCCACATACCGCCTAAATATATCTTATAGCCGACCTTCCCATCTTCAATTGCATCAAAGTGACACTTGCCAATACAACGTCCGCAGTTATTGCACTTATCTTTGTCAATCTTAAGAACTCCATCAACAACATTTGCTACATTAATTGGACATGAATTTTCTACTGAACATTTTTTACATCCACTGCATAAATCCTCATCATAATTTGGTATCATTTGACCTACTATGCCTAAATCATTTAAATCGGGTTTAACGCAGTTGTTTGGGCATCCTCCCACGGCAATTTTAAATTTGTGAGGAAGTTTTACATCAGAATATCCATTGAAAAATTTCTCATGAATTTCTTCAGACAAGCCAAAGGTATCAATAGATCCATATTGACAGGTAGTACCCTTACAGGATACTATTGGACGCACCTTAGAACCGGTACCCCCTGTTACAAGACCCTCCTTAGCAATGTAAGCCCTGAAGTCCTCGATTTTATCATAAGGAATTCCTTGAACTTCTATGGTTAATCTAGTGGTAAAAGTTACTATACCATTTCCAAATAGTTCTGCTGCTTCTGATAAGCATTTGTTCTGAGCAGCTGTTATTTTACCGTTTACAGTAATAATTCTCCCTGAAAAGTTATCTGTGCCCTTGTTACTTAAAAATCCTAGAGCTTTTACTCTTTTTTCGTCAGCAGCACTAACAGTTAAACAAGCCATAATTATATTCCTCCATAAAATAAATTGTTAATCTATATTGTTATTTCATTAAACGTGGTACCACCTTCAAGAACCAGGGTATTAGTGTATCCAAAATGTTTTAGACGGTTTTGAACCATGTAAGCTCTCTTTCCCTTAGCACATACCAAAAGAAGTTTTTCATCCTTATGAAAGTCGGAAAGTTCTCCATTTACCTTGGTAAGATCCACATAGGGAGCACCATCAATGCTTGGACTTATTGAGGCATCGATTATTTTGTAATCCTTAGCCTCCCCATTAGCATAAGCAGTAGGTGTTATGGTTTCAAATTCACCGTTTATTTTATTTAATAAGATGTTAATAGTGTGTGAGAATGGATGAATTGCTGTAGAGAATGGGGGAGCATAGGCCAAATCCATATTCTCTATATCAAGAAGAGTTGCTCCCATGGTTATTGCTGTAACAGCAATATCAACCATTTTATCAACTGCACCCTTACCAAGCACTTGCAGACCTAATAGTTGCTTGCTTTCTCTATCGGCTATCATCTTAACTATAAAGGATGAAGCATCGGGGTAGTAGTGAGCCTTATCATCTACTACAGCTACGGCACTTACCGTATTAAAACCAGCTTGTATTGCATCATTTTCAGTCAAACCGGTTCTTCCTACATTAAGTTCAGGAAGCTTAGCAACTGCAGTTCCTAGAACCCCTTGATAAGCTATCTTAGTGCCGGTAATATTTTTTGCAGCAATACGACCTGCAATGTTGGCTGTAGACCCCATAGGAGACCAAGCTGGTTCTTTGGTAAGTCTATTGGTTACGGTAGCACAGTCACCAACGGCATAGATATCATCTATATTTGTTTGTAAAAACTCATCAACCTTAATAGTCTTATTAGGCATCAGTTCAATACCTGAGTCTGCTAGAAAAGCCGTATTGGCCCTTATTCCTACTGAAAGTATAACAGCATCTGTTTTGAAAGCCCGTCTATTTGTTTGGATTTTCTCGACTTTTTCTTCGCCAATAATAGCTTCAAGCTTTGTCTCAGTAAAGGTTATGATACCTTGATCTGCTAGATGGTTTTCAACATACTCAGCAAATTCTTCATCAAAGCCAGGAAGTATATGTTTTGCCATATCAATAACAGTAGTTCTAACCCCTTGAGATGACAGGTTTTCAGCCACTTCTAGTCCTATGTATCCACCACCAACGACAACGGCACGCTTAATCTCACCTTCAGAGACAGCACTGCGTAATGACTCAGCATCATCTGGGGTTCTCATAGAGTACACGTTTTTTAAATTAACTCCTTCTATTGGAGGCTTGATAGCCTCTGCACCTGAAGCGATAACCAGTTTATCATATTTATACTTAAGGGTTTCCTGAGTATTTAAATCTAGGGCATCTACAGTCTTTTCTGTTGGATTGACCTTTGTCAATTCAACTTCTGTCAGTACCGAAACCCCAGTTAATTCTGAAAAACTCTTAGGAGTATTAACAATTAATTGACTGCGTTCTGGTATTACTTTGCCAACATAGTAGGGAAGTCCACAACCTGCATAGGAAATGTCTTTGCTTTTGGTTAAGATGGTAACTTCACAGCTTTGGTTTTCACGTTTTAGCTTTGCAGCAACCTTAGTACCAGCAGCAACACCGCCAATAATAAGTACTTTCATATGTTCTCACCTCTCTGTTTAAAATTTAACAATCTATACTATAACAATATATCACTTGTTAAATTAATAATAAAATGATATTATCTTATAATAGTCATAGGTAAAACCTATGATTATTTTAATGGAATGCGAATATTCGCTTTTTATTTAATTATAGGAAGGAGACAGTATGACAATTAGACATTTGAAAATATTTATTGAAGTTGTAGATAGCGGTAAAATGAGTACTGCTGCCACTAATCTTTTTATATCCCAACCAACCGTAAGTCAAGCAATTAAAGAGCTTGAGGAGTATTATGGGGGACTCCTATTTGAACGGCTATCCAAGAAATTGTATATAACGGAGAAGGGCAATAAACTTCTTTCCGTGGCTAGAAATGTGGTTAAGCAGTTTGAAGATATTGACGAAATGATGTTGCAGGATAATTATGTTAAGAGTATTAGGATAGGTGCTACCAATACGGTTGGAAACTGTATTCTAAGCGAAGTTGTTAAAAGTTTTCAGGAGATCAATCCTCAAATTGAAATATATTCTTATGTAAGCAATACAAGGGAGATAGAAGAAAAGCTATTAAAATCAGAACTGGATATCGGTATCGTAGAAGGAAAAGTTAAAAGTCAAGATTTAATCTCTATTCCTGAAGTAAATGACTTCTTAGTTCTTGTCTGCAGTACAAATCATCCTTTTGCAAAGATGAAAGTCATTAAGTTGCATGACCTTGAAAATGAAAACTTTGCCATGCGGGAGCAAGGGAGTGGAACAAGAGAACTTTTTGAAAGAAACATGCTGGAAAATGGTATTCCTTTAAAAATAACTTTTGAAGCTAACAGCTCCGATGCGATTAAAAAAGCAGTTATTGATAATCAATGTTTAGCGGTTATTTCTATACGCTTGGTTGAAGAGGAGATTGCAAGTGGTAAAATACATGTTATTGAGAATACAGACTCTGACTGGGAACGAAGTTTTAATGTTGTATACCATAAAAATAAGCTTGTAACAGATGAAATGGAGAGTCTTATTGAAGTAGTTAAAAATTATAAACATGTAGATATTATAAAGGGAATCGATACAGGAAAATTAATAAAGTGATAGTAGAATAGAAAAGTAATATTAATAATGAGAGGATGAATTAATTATGAACCAACAAGATTCTAAAATGGGTAATGAAAAAATCGGCTCATTGATGCTTCGTTTGTCAATTCCAACAATCATTGCTCAAATAATAAATGTTTTATATAACATAGTTGACCGTATGTATGTTGGTCACATTGAAGAAATTGGGCCTATTGCATTAACTGGTTTAGGGGTTAGTGCACCATTGATTTTAATTATTTCAGCGTTTAGTATGTTTGTCGGTGGTGGAGGAGCACCTCTGGCAGCCATTGCATTAGGAAAAAGCGACAAAGAAGAAGCTGAAAAAATCTTAGGTACAGGTGTTGTAATATTAACTGGTTTATCCATTTTATTAACTGTAATAATTTTTATTTTTAAGGAACCACTACTCTATATGTTTGGAGCCAGTGATATTACATATCAGTATGCCAATGAATATACTACAATTTACTTATTTGGCACTATATTTGTACAGTTTGCATTAGGACTGAACTTATTTATCACAAGTCAAGGTCAATCTAAAATCGCAATGTTATCTGTATTAATTGGAGCAATTACTAATATTATTTTAGACCCAATCTTAATCTTTGTATTTAATATGGGAGTAAGGGGTGCCGCCATAGCAACAGTTCTATCACAAGCATTAAGTGCTTTTTTTGTTGTTCGCTTCTTATGTTCCAAAAAGTCATTGATTCGCATTAAAAAAGAACATTTGAGATTAGATTTAGATATTGCGAAAAAAACAATAGCTTTAGGTGTGTCACCATTTTCTATGCAGGTTACAGAATCGGCTATATTAATTGTATTCAATAATGGTCTATTAAAATATGGTGGAGATCTTTACGTTGGTGCAATGACTATTATGCAAAGTGTAATGCAATTATTAACAGTTCCAGTTAGTGGATTTACACAAGGGGTACAACCTATAATCAGTTTCAACTTTGGTGCTAAAAAATATGATCGGATGAAAGAGACTATGAAACTTTCTTTGATGGTTACTCTAGGAACAACACTTGGATATTATATGTTAGTATTACTGTTTCCGAATGTTTTTGCTAGGCTTTTTACATCACAAGCGGAGTTGTCAGATTTAGTAGCTAAGGTATTACCAATTTTCATGGGTGGGATGTGGCTATTTGGTATTCAGATGTCTGCTCAAATGTATTTTGTCGGAACAGGTCAAGCACTAAAATCCTTATTTATTGCACTGTTAAGAAAAGTTTTTTTATTAATTCCATTAGCACTATTGTTACCACGATTTTTTGGGGTTGTGGGAATATTCTACTCGGAACCAATAGCTGACATTATCTCAGCTTCAACTTCAGGAGTTTTATTTTTCTTTAGTATGAAAAAAATTAATAAAAGCTATGATTAATAAAGACACAATTCTGTTCTGAAAAAATGATTAAGTTATTAGTAAATATGCACATGTTAAACGTTTTACAAGAAATATCGATAGAGAGTCAATTATAATAAGTAGAGTTTTGGAATAGTAGCAAACTAAAGCTCTTTTTTGTTGAATAATATCAAATTCACATATAATTTTTATTATGTTTAAAGTGGCTTAATATGTTGATAATAGTCGAATTAAGACTTATAATTAATTTTATGTAATTACATTATTATAATGAAGACTACTAGTAAAGCACGGCAGAGACTAAGATAATGGAGGCTTATGTATGGAGAAGTTAATTGCAGCTTTAAATGAAATTCAAAAAATCTGTAAAATGTGCAAGATTGCAATTACGTAATAGTTTTCTAGGAGAGATAGCAGATGTTATGTTATATTTTAAAAGAGCTATGCTTACATGATATGCCTAATAAAAAAGCACCAAACCTTATGTAATATTTTGCGACTATATAATTGAACCTAGGTTTTATTGAAAGCTTTCAAATGAGGTATGAAAATGAACTTAAATAATCTAACAGAATATGCTGATTACCTATTACAGACGGCAATGTATAAAGTGCAAAATATTAGTGATGCAGAGGACTTGGTGCAAGAAACCCTTATGGCTGCTTTACTTGCAATGAAGAAAGGCAAGACCATTGATAATCCAAAAAGTTGGCTAGTAACAGTACTTAATCGTAAATTTTATGATAAGTTAAGACAGAAATATCGGATGCCAACAGTTAGTATGGATGTTATAGCAGAAATCCCACAGGACGATATGATTTATGAGAGATTGGAGCAAACTGCTGACGCTGATAATATTCGTCGTTGTCTTGCAAATCTTACAAAGCTATACCGAGATGTTATGGTACGGTTTTATATGCATGGGGAGAGCATTAGTCAGATAGCATTATCACTTGATATTCCGGAAAACACTGTGAAATCCCGTCTTCACATAGGTAGAAAGCATATCAGAAAGGAATTTGATATGGAGAGTTATACAAAGCAAAGCTATGAACCTGATAATTTGTGGATTTCTAATAGTGGACAAACTGGAATAAACAATGAACCTTTTTCATTGGTACAAACAGATAAGATAGTTATGAATCTGCTAATTCTTGCCTATGATAAGCCTGTTACAATACCTGAGCTGGCAAAGGCTATTGGCATTTCAACTACTTATATTGAACCAATGGTAGAGAAACTGGTTGATGGAGAATTGATGAAGCGTGTTTCTGATAAAGTATATACTGACTTTATCATATATAAAGAAAAGGATAGGACCGCAAATCTAGAGCTTGAGAAAGAACTTTCTGATAAGCTATATAAGAGTATTTGGTCTGTGTTAGAGCAAGGTTTAAATGAGCTTCGAGAGCAGAAATTTTACATAGCACAGGAAGTCTCAAAGCAAATTAAGCTGGAAAGTTTTTTAGCTGTTAGAACCATTCAGAATGCAGTTCACAAAGTACGTGATGAAGCTTGTGGAGGAATTCAGCCCTATGATGAGTACCCAGACCGACCTAACGGTGGCAAATGGTATGCCATGGGCAGTCATTATCCTGGGGGCTATGATTATAGTAAAAACACCTATCAAAAATATTACATCAGTGGTGAAGCTGTTAATGCTCTCGATGATTATTGCGGATTAAAACGAATTACTCTTTGCGAATATGACTGTGAACTTGGCAAAACACATTCGGGCTATAATAATCGTGTGAATATGAAGTATAGTATGAATGGTCTTGATGTAATGAAAATGATATATGCAATATATTCAGGTCAGGAAGAGGATTTACCGATTATTAACCTACACTGTTTTGATAATGTAAGGGGTCTTGAGAAACTTAATTTTCTTAAAAAGGATGAAAGTGCTAAGATAATCGTTGATATTCCAGTGATTTCAATGAGTGATAAGTGGAAGATATATGAGATCAGTAATAAGTATAGTAAAAGTATATCAGATAAGTTTCATGATGATTTAATGATACTTATGAAAAACAGCGTTAAAGTGCCTAGTCATTTGAAATCTGTTCCTGAGTGGCAAAAGTATATGAATTGCTGTTCAACTTTTCCTATGTTAGTTATACTAAAAGCAAAAGATGAAGGCTTATTTCTTAAGGAGTATAACCTTGATGAATATCCTGTGCCGGCTATTTTCATTGCAATTGATGAGTAAATAAATTTTTCTATATAATCGAAACCCTCCATATAAAATAATATGGAGGGTTTTCTTTAATTCAATGATTACAAATAAATAGAAAATGCTTTACTTAGTTCATTAAAATAGTTAATATAATAAAAAGAAGAAAAATGGAAAAGCTTGTT
>JAAYRE010000069.1 GCA_012518935.1 Clostridiales bacterium | reverse complement strand
TTTGCCTTTAAGGATTATGATATGGTTATGTCATTGCCAGTTAAGAATAGTGATATTGTAGCCAGTAGACTTATCCTTTTATATTCAATTAATTTTACCTTTACAGTAATGGTAATGATACCTATGATGTTGGCTTATGGTATTCTAGCCCGTCCTGATTGGTTGTTCTATGTATTTGGTCTAATATCCGTCTTACTTATTCCCCTTATACCTATAGTTATAGCATCTATACTTGGAACTATAGTTACCTATGTAGCTATGGGTTTTAGGTATAGTAATGGGGTGTATATAATATTAACCCTCCTCATGTTTTTGGCAATGATAATTGTACCATTTTATTTCCAAGGCTCCGAGGAGGACTTTGCCAGAATGCATCTTGATATAGCTAATCAGATTAAGGGCATCTATCCTTTGGCAGGGCTATATTCTCAGGCTGTTATAGAATATAATATTACAGCCATGGCTATCTTTGCTTTGATTTCTATCATAGCCTTTGTAGTCTATTCACTAGTGGTAGGCAAATTATTTGTCAAAATCAACACATCAATTATGACAAGTAGAGCTCAAACTAATTATATGATGGGAGAACTTAAGACATCCTCCCCTATAAAGTCCTTATTTAAAAAGGAGTTAATGCGATATTTCTCATCAAATGTATATGTGATGAATACGGGATTTGGAATAGTGATTTTGGTCATAATAGCAATAGCTTTACCTTTTGTTGATCCTAATACTATTAGCTCACAATTAGAACTAGCAGGAGCAATTCAAGATGTTATTCCTATGGTTATAAGCTTCTGCATAGCAACTACTTGCACAACCATGGCCTCTATATCCATTGAAGGTAAGAATCTATGGATTTTAAAGAGTTTACCCCTAGCTGTAGAAAAAATATTTTTATCCAAGGTTCTAGTTAATTTAACAATTACCATGCCTGCATATATTGCAACTATAATTATTGGAATAACCTTAAAGATACCATTTATTCAAGGTATAATTATGGTTCTAACTACGATTTTGTTTTCTTTATTCGTAGCCTTATATGGCTTGGTTATAAACTTAAGCTTTCCCCATTTTTCTTGGACCACTGAAACCACTATTGTAAAGCAAAGTACATCATCAATGATTTCTATATTTACTGGATTGGGTATGGTGGCTGTTCAGTTTGGCTTATGGATGGTAACAGGAACTTCTATTATTAGTAATCTGATTTTTATAGCTATATTAATTTTGCTTAATATATTCCTATATATAAGGTTAACTAGAACCGGAATTCAGCAGTTCCAAAAGCTCTAAAAACTCTAGATAAAATAATTATTGCTTATATATATGAGTATACTTATTAGAGGCACTAATAAAATGGATAAGAATATTTCTGCTGAAAGATTATTGTCCTTATGCTAGAATGATGACAGATAGAAACCCATTAAAGCCCGAATTGAACTAATCTGAATGGAGGATTAATATGGATTATAAGCAGGCAGGAGTAGATATTGAAGCTGGTTATAAAGCGGTTAACCTTATGAAAGAGCATATCAAGAAAACTATGCGCCGAGAGGTTTTATCCGATATCGGCGGATTTTCTGGTGCATTTTCACTTAAAAAATATATGAATATGGAGAGTCCGACTCTGGTTTCAGGAACCGATGGAGTGGGAACAAAGTTAAAGCTAGCATTCCTAATGGACAAACATGATACTATTGGTATAGACTGTGTTGCTATGTGCGTTAACGATATTGCATGCTCCGGAGCTGAGCCTTTGTTTTTCTTAGACTATATTGCATGTGGTAAGAATGAACCAGCAAAGATAGCCGATATTGTTAAGGGGGTAGCCCATGGGTGTAAACAAGCAGGGGCAGCATTAATTGGTGGTGAAACTGCAGAGATGCCAGGCTTTTATCCTGAAGATGAGTATGACTTAGCTGGTTTTGCCGTAGGTATTGCAGATGAAAAGGATTTAATCACCGGCAAAGATGTTCAAAATGGGGATCTAATGATTGGTATTGCTTCCTCAGGCATTCATAGTAATGGATATTCTTTAGTTCGTCAGGTTTTTAGGATGCAGAGAGATATTTTGGATACTTATTATGAGGCTCTATCGGGAACCCTTGGGGAGACTCTGCTAGAGCCTACAAAGATATATGTAAAAGCCATGCAAGAGCTTAAGAAAGGTAATATTCATATTAAAGCTTGTAGCCATATTACAGGTGGAGGCTTCTATGAGAATATTCCCAGAATGCTTCCAGAAGGAATGGGTGGGGTTATAAAGAGAGACAGCTATGATATTCCTCCCATCTTTCAGATGCTTCAAAGGGATGGAGATATATCTAACCAGGTCATGTATAATACCTTCAACATGGGTATTGGAATGGTTATTGTTCTTGCACCAGAAGAAGCAAGTATGGCCATAGACATACTAGGCAAAGCAGGAGAGAAGGCATATATTCTAGGTGAAGTACGCAGTGGTACTGGAGGGATAGATCTATGCTAAGGTTGGCAGTTTTGGTATCCGGTGGAGGCACCAACCTCCAAGCCTTGCTAGATAAGATGGACCAGGGGAAATTACCAAAGGTATCTATTGAAGTAGTTATTAGCAGTAATAAGTCAGCCTATGCAATTAAGAGAGCTGTTTCTCATAATATTCCATGGACTGTTATTAATAAAAAAGAGTATGAAACTAAGGGGCAATTTGACCAGGCATTTTATAATTTACTTACGGGCTATAAGGTGGATCTAATTGTCCTGGCTGGTTTCTTGCTTATATTACCTGAAAATGTTGTCAAACATTACAAAAACAGAATTATTAATGTTCACCCTTCCCTGATACCTGCATTTTGTGGGAAGGGTTATTATGGGCTTAAGGTACATGAAGCAGCCCTTGCCCGGGGGGTAAAAGTGACAGGTGCTACTGTTCATTTTGTAGATGAAGGTACAGACACTGGGCCTATTATTCTTCAAAAGACTGTACCTGTTATGGATGAGGATACACCAGAAACACTTCAAAAGAGAGTAATGGAGCAGGCAGAATGGGAGATACTTCCGGAAGCAATTAGGCTTATATCGGAAGGTAAAATCCATATCATTGACAACAAAGTTATTATAGATAAAGAAAGTCAAAAGCCTTAAATTAAGGACCTTTTGGTGACTAGTAGAATACGGAGGTTTAAGATGAAGGTATTGATTATAGGTGGAGGCGGAAGGGAACATGCCATAGCATGGAAGGTATCGCAAAGCCCCAAGGTGGACAAGCTGTATTGTATTCCTGGAAATGCGGGGATTGGAAGACTAGCAGAATGTATTGATATTTCTTTGAATGATCATAAGACATTGGCTGAGTTTGCCCTTACAGAGGAAATTGATCTTACTATTGTAGGCCCTGATGATCCCTTAGCAGCAGGTATTGTTGATGTATTTGAGGAAAGAGGTCTTCGTGTATTTGGTCCTAGAAAAAAGGCCGCTATGATAGAAAGCTCAAAGGTATTTGCCAAGAACCTTATGAAAAAATATAATATACCCACAGCCACCTATGAGACTTTTAATTCCTCAGAAAAAGCTATTAATTATCTTAGGACAAGTAAGTACCCTATTGTATTAAAAGCAGATGGCCTTGCCCTTGGAAAGGGTGTCCTAATCTGTAAGGACTATGATGAGGCTGTAAAGGGCGTTAAGGCTATTATGGAAGATAAGAAGTTTGGTGAAGCAGGAAATCATATGGTTATAGAGGAGTATATGACAGGACCAGAGGTATCAGTTTTGGCTTTTTGTGATGGGACACATATATTACCTATGACCAGTGCACAGGACCACAAGAGAGCCAAGGATAATGATGAGGGACTTAATACTGGTGGGATGGGTACATTTTCACCAAGCCCCTTTTATACAGAGGAAGTTGATAGATTTTGCAAAAGATATATCTATCAACCGACCATAGATGCAATGAAGGCAGAAGGAAGAGATTTTGTAGGCATATTATTTGTTGGCCTAATGCTTACCCAGGAGGGACCCAAGGTATTAGAATACAATGCTAGGTTTGGAGACCCTGAGGCACAGGTAGTGCTTCCAAGATTAGGTAATGACTTGGTGGAGGTCCTGGAGGCTTGTATTGATGGGAATTTAGATAAGATTAAGTTAACCTTTGAGGATAATGCGGCGGTCTGCGTAGTATTGGCTTCTGAAGGATATCCTGAAAAATTTGAAAAAGGATTAGAGATAGAAGGTCTTTCAGCCTTTGATAAGTGCAAGGAATATTATATTTTTCATGCGGCTACAAGGCAGGAGAAGGATAAGATTCTCACCAATGGTGGAAGAGTCCTAGGGGTTACAGCCTTAGGAGAAAATCTAAAAGAAGCAAGAAGTAAGGCGTATAAGGCAGCAGGCAAAATTCATTTTGAGAATAAATATATGCGAAATGATATTGGAAAAGCCATTGATAATATCTAGGATAGTTACTACTTAATCATGCCCATCACTGATTTAGAATAAATTCAAGATACAGTCTGTAGAGTCAATGTTATTGATTGAATTCTACAGACTTTTTTATATGGTATTTTGCCAGTAAAACTCTATCTTATATAATACCCATCATGCATAATATAACCTAATGTTACATCTTATGACATGAAATACAGTAAATGCCACATAACTGCCATAGTTATTTTTTAGAATAAAGCCGTAATGTCGACAGAAGTATCAGTACATTTTACTTGAAAGGAGTACTTGATGAACAAGGGTTTTTCTCAAAAATTAATTGTTTTTATTCTATGTATAGGATTATTATTACCTAATAATATAGATACTTCAAAAGTAGCTGCTTCACAGAAGGGAACAGTAACAGCCAATACATTGAATGTTAGAACTGAACCATCTACATCAAGCCAAAAGGTACAGCTTGAGGATGGTACTTTTGTATTTCTTCGTAAGGGTGAAACAGTAACTGTAATTGAGAAAGCCAATGATTGGTATTATGTATCCTTGGTCTTTAATGGGAAAACAGTTAAGGGTTATGTACATAGTGATTATATTAAGATAGACAGCAATAAAGCACCTAGACCTACTCCGACACCGACACCAACCCCTAAACCTACACCCACCCCAAAACCCGAAAATAATTCTGGGGTAGATGAAGGGACTTATCAACATGAAGCTACTGTAACAGCAGGGTCCTTGAATGTTAGAAGTGGTCCAGGTACAGATAAATTAAAGGTAGGCTCTTTGAGTAAGGACGATAAGGTTCTTGTTATAGGTGAAGCTTTAAACGGAAACACCAAATGGTATAAGATAATCTTTACTAATAATGGTGAAGAAGCAAGGGGCTATGTGTCCAGCTTATATATTAAGCTAAATCTTAAATCAAGTATCAAAGCAAAGATAACCGTATCAAAAGTAAATATCAAAAAAGCTGCAGGTGACAAATCTGTTAGCCTTAAAAACTCAAAAGGAAATATTGTATCATTAAAGAAGAATAAAGCAGTAAGTATTATAGATGAAGTCACATCCTCTGGTGTGAAATGGTATAAGGTATCTTTTAAGATTGATGGGGAAAAATATACGGGATTTGTTCCATCATATCAGGTAGGTTTTAGAGGTGAGTCTACGGAAAATACTTCAACACCGACCCCGACACCGACACCAAAGCCTACCCCAACACCAAAGCCCACCCCAACTCCGACACCAAAACCAACACCAACGCCGAAGCCTACGCCGACGCCAAAGCCAACGCCGACGCCGGAACCAACCCCAACACCAATATTATTACCAACACCGACGCCGGAGCCAACTCCGACACCAATATTATTACCAAGCCCGACTCCAACACCAACGCCGATACCTATTCCAACACCAATGCCGGAGCCGGATCAGATACTTGAAATTCCAAACAATCCAGTTTATATTCATGTAGATGGGCCGATAGATGCTTTTGTATGTAATACAGTATATCTCAATGTTTATGAGAATATTGCGGCCACCAGTAATTTTCTATATGATGCCTATGGACAACCTGTTATGCTTTTAAGTGGTCAAGAAGTTGAGGTTATTGAATCAATAAGAGTAAATTCAGTAGTATGGTATAAAATTGCTTTTGATTATGGTAAAACGGGACATGTAAGAGGTGAATATATCTATATTGGTTCAGAGTTACCAGATGGGGTTACTAATCCCTGGCAACCTGGGCAAACACCAAGTGCCCCAGTTCCAACTCCAACTCCAATCCCAACAACTGACCCTCAAATACCTGTAGATGATATGGACTTTGAGGCTAAGCTTATAGCAGAAGGTTTTCCAGAATCATATAAGGATGCCTTAAGAAGATTACATGCTCTTCATCCCAATTGGGTGTTTAAGGCATATCATACAGGGCTTGACTGGAATACAGTAATAGATGCAGAAAGTATTCCTGGTAAGAATACAATACCTAATTCAAAAAGCGTAGAGTGGCTATCCTTTGCAGCTGGAGCCTATGATTGGAAAAAGGATAAGTTTACAATATATGATGGTTCTTACTGGGTCACAGCATCAAGGGAAGCCGTAGAATATTATATGGATCCAAGAAACTTCCTTAATTCAGATGAAGTCTTCCAGTTTGAACTCTTAAGATACCAAGATAAGTACCAAGATGTGCAGGGAGTTGAAAACATACTAAAAGGTACTGCACTACATAATAAGTCATATTCATTTATTGATGATAAGGGTAATATACAGACTTACACCTATGCAGAGACTTTTATCAAGGCGGCAGAGTACTCAGGGGTAAGCCCATACCACTTGGCTTCTAGAGTTAAACAAGAAGTAGTGACAGGCCCTACCAGCTTAAGTAATAGTGTATCAGGTACATATAAAGGCTACGAGGGGTATTATAACTTCTATAATATTGGAGCCAACGATAGCCCTGGTGGTGGTGCAATAGCCAATGGTTTAAAATATGCCAAAAATGGTACCAAGAACAAAGCTACTAATGATACATATTTGATACCTTGGACAAATCCCTATAAATCCATAGTGGGAGGTTCGTATTTCCTTGGTAGTACCTATATTAATAGAGGACAAGATACGGTATATTTACAAAAGTTCAATGTAACACCAATATCCACTTACTTCCACCAATATATGACTAATGTGGAAGCACCGTGGGCTGAATCTAAAAAGATAGCTACAGCATATAGGAATATGATGGAATCTCCAATTGTATTCTCCATCCCAGTATATCTTAATATGCCAAGTAATCCATGCCCGAGGCCCACTACTAAGTTTAATCCTAATAACCGCTTAAGTAGTTTAGAGATATTTGACTTAGGTGGAAAACAAATTAAACTTACTCCTACCTTTAGTCAGACAGAATATAATTATTATCTGATAGTAGGAAATGAGGTAGAAGCAATAGAGATTAAGGCAAAGGCCGTTAGCAAGAAGGCAAGTGTATTTGGTGGAGGTTATATACCTTTGATTGAAGGAAACAATGAGATAACTATAGCTGTAATTGCGGAGAATGGTGATATGGCAAGCTATATAATCAATATAGTCCGAGAGTAATATATATTCCGGCTGGAGAAGGTAACACAGGATGTAAGACACATTCTGCCTTGCATAGGATGTGCTACCTACTCCGGTCGGAAATTCTTTATTTAATAAGAATTTATGGCTTTGCATGGTAAACTCTTTAATTCTAAATAAAAAAATTATATTGTAAATATCAAGATTATGTTATTATTTAATAGAAGGGGGAAGATAAATGAAAAGAATAATTAATCAAATGATAATATTTTCAATGCTATTATTAATTGGTGGGCTTTTAAATATACAGACTATCAAAGCAGCCAGTGCTAACGTAGAGATCACAGCCGATGAAAACCAGGTGACAGTCGGCGATACAATATATGTATATATAATTGTTTCATCAGATACCATGTTTGGAGATCTTGAAGCTAATCTTACTTATGATGAAGAGAATCTGGAATATATTGGCGGTGTATCCTTTATTAAAGGTAGCAGTGGATTCTTAAAAATTGCCGATATTAATTTTTCAGAAGGAGCTGAAAATAGAAAATATGCCCTAGAATTTCAAGCCCTGAAAGTAGGAACATGTGAAATAAAATTTGATGGTACCATTATGGTTTATGATTATGAATCGGGATATCCTATGTCTGTATCAAGCAATAAACTAGAATTAGAAGTTCAGGCATCTCTTACAGCATCGGATAATGCTTATCTTAAATCTTTAAAGATAAGCCCCACAGAGTTAGAACCGTCCTTTGATAAGAACACATTTGAATATCAAACTAGGGTAGGATATGAAACCGACAAATTAGTGGTTGTAGCACTTCCTGAGGATGATAATGCTACTATTGGTGTTAAAGGCAATGACTCCTTAGAAGAAGGAGAGAATAAAGTTATAGTTACTGTGATAGCAGAATCAGGTAACATCATAGAATATACTGTAAATGTATTTAGAGAAAGTGCACCTGCAGATATAGATATTAACCCCATTACTCCAAATAAGAAACATGGAAGTTTTGAAGTGGTGGAATCTGATAACGAACGTTTTCTAGTATATGGTGGAAAATATAAATTAATTGAATTACCAGCCGATGTGAATATACCAAGTGGTTATACTAAGACTAGAATTATAATTTCTGATGTCTCAATAGAAGTATATTCACCAGAACAATTAGATAGTGAATTTCTATTGATTTATGCAGAAAATGAACTTGGGCATGCAGGTTTTTATCAATACGATAAAGTAGAAAGAACCCTGCAGCGCTATGCTTTGGATTACCCAATTATACAAGGACCTACAGATAATACTCATAATGATTTTATGAAATCCCAGGAATACCAGGCTAATCTAAGTAAGGCAGCCATAGCTATTGCTATACTATGTGCTATGTGTATTCTATTACTGCTTTTGCTGATCAAATTGTATATAAATACAAGGGAAAAGAAGAAGAGACGACGCAAATAATATTATTAACGAAGCAATATTACTGAAAAACATATTATAGATAAAACTATATTATTGACAAAACAATATATCTGTTATACAATGTGTATAACAGATATAACTTAAATGTAACTGTAACTTAATCACATTAAATAGGAGATAAGAGGTGTTACAATGTATGTAAAAATTGATTTTAATAGCGATGAGGCTATTTACATCCAGTTGAAAAATCAGATTATATATGCTATTGCCACCTCACATTTTCAGGAAGGAGATAATCTTCCATCAGTTAGGGATCTAGCGGATTATATAGGCATCAATATGCATACTGTAAACAAGGCATATACTATTCTTAAGCAAGAAGGCTATATAAAACTGGATCGAAGAAAAGGTGCGGTCATTGCTATTGATATTAATAAGATACAGGCCATAAATGATATGAAGGATGAACTCAGATCAACTATAGCACAAGCAATATGCAAGAATATTAGTTGTAAAGAAGTACATGAAGCAGTTGATGATATTTTTAGCGAGTTTGAAAGGAGATAATATCCATGTTATGTGACAGATGTCAAACTAGAGATGCAAAAGTTCTGTACACAGAAATTATTAATGGAGTTAAGACAGAACAGAATCTATGTGAAGAATGTGCTACTAATTACACTTCTTTTCAAATGGAAAAACCTTTACTAAACTCTGATATGACTCTTAATAGTCTCCTTTCTACATTATTAGGGTCATATAGCGCAAACCCAACAGAAAAATCCGGAACAAAAAATCATAGTTTAGTTTGTAAAAACTGTGGTACTACTTTTGAAGCATTCTTAACTAGGGGACGTTTTGGATGTTCTGAGTGCTATAGTAGTTTTAATAGTGAATTAGGAAGGACCTTTAGAAGAATACAGGGGGCAGAAACCCATACTGGTAAACGACCAAAGGAATATCAGGTTTCCAAAGATAATATAATAGATAACTTAACGGAGGAAGAGAAACTCACATTTAGGCTTCAAGAGGCAATCAGGAAAGAGGAATTCGAAGAGGCTGCCAGATTAAGAGATTTAATCCGAGAGCTTAAAAAGGAGGAGACCAATAATGCTTAAATGGTATGAA
>JAAYRE010000068.1 GCA_012518935.1 Clostridiales bacterium | reverse complement strand
TATATTCAAGGCTTCTTCATCATATAGCAGAATAGAAAATATATAAAAATTTAATACATTTTATGATTTTATCCCTTGAAATAAAGAATCAAACAAAGTAATATTAACCTTAGTGCCTAAGAATACAGGCATCAAAAATTAGCTTTTAAGCTATGTTGAGACATTGTGTTTAATATATAAAGTGATATTGAAATAAATAATATACGAGGGAGAAATATAATGGAAATTTTAATGAATTTACTGCTAATGTTAGGTGGAGTCGCTGTATTTATGTTTGGCATGAGGCAGATGAGCTCTGGTTTGGAACGAAGTGCCGGTTCAGGAATACGTAATCTTTTTAAAAAAATTAATAAAAATAGAGTATTTAATTACGGAATTGGAATAGGGGCTACCGCACTTGTCCAATCTTCTTCAGCCTCTTCGATCATGACAGTCGGACTTGCTCATGCGAATATTGTAACAGTCAAGCAAGGCTCAGGTTTTATCTTAGGAGCAAAAGTAGGCACCACACTTACAGCATTTATATTTGCCCTTTCAGGCATCAGTAAAGGTGGCTTTAGCATAAGTTCTGTTTTTGCAGCTCTTGCCTTTGTTGGTGTTATCATCATATTTTCCACTAGTAACGAAGCACTTAATAAAATAGCCCCATTTTTAATCGGATTTGGAATGTTATTTATCGGTATGGAAGTAATGGAAACCGCAATCGGTGGAGCTGATTCGACTCTAAGTATGGAGCTTTCTAAAGTGTTCAAATACGAAATCATGCAAAATCCCATCTTGTTGGTGATATTAGGTATTCTCTTTACAGGCATTATACAGTCATCTACGGCAGCAACTGGTGTTTTTATTGCCTTCTTGGCTACAGGAGTTATACACAATATAGATCAATCTTTTTTCTTAGTGATGGGAGCAAATATAGGAACCTGTAGTGATGGCATTATGGCTTCTCTTACCACCAACGCCAACGGGAAACGTATTGCACTATTCCATCTGCTTACCAGTGTAATTGGTGCAACAGCATTTATGATTATTCTGGTTATTTTCAGAATACCCATTACCAATATGTTTGAAAGTCTATTCCCTGGAAAACCCCAGTTTAGCCTGGCAACATTTAACCTGATATATAATATTCTTTACACCTTAGTGTTGTTGGTATTTATCGATCCCTTAGTCAATTTAGTGACAAGGTTGGTGAAAGATAAGCAACAGAAGTTGGAAGAATTGTCATATATAGATGAGCGTTTTTTGAAAACTCCAGCTGTTGCCATTCAACAAGCATTAAAGGAATTGTATGATATGGCCATTCTGGCAAAGGAGAACCTTGATCGTTCATTTGCTTCCTTGGTCAACGAAGATATGAGTGAAAGCAAAAAAATAGCTGATACAGAATATCGTATTGATTTCTTAACTAATAAGCTCACAAGCTTTTATATAAGAATTTCATCTGTTACCAAATTCGCTGAGGACGAAAAACTGATCGGCGGATTGCATCATGTAACAAACGATATTGAGCGACTGGGAGATTATGCAGTACTTTTGGTAAAAGAAACGAACTATATGAAGGAAAATGATGTAAAGTTTTTGGATCAGACCAAAGATGAGATTAAACAAATCTACGGTCATATATCCGAAATGTTCGACTTAGGCTTTGATGCCTTTACAAATCGTAGAACAGAAAATTTTAGAAAAATTTCAAACCTTCATAAGGAAATAAAAGTACTAATATCCTCTACACGTAACGAACATGTGGTACGACTAAGTTCCAGGATGTACCCTGTAGAGGTATCAAAAAGTATTTATTCTGTACTATTTTCATTGCAAAGAATATCAGATCATATTGTGAACATTGCTTTCTCGATTAGGTCCACAACCGGAAGTAAGACTGAGGCATTCCAAGCAATTGAAAAGGAAAAGAAAAAAATTAGTAATGGTTAAGGCACTATGTTGACATTAATATAGTTTACTGCCAAAAAAGATAGAAATATTATAAGTAATAAGACTTATGTAGATATTTTGTATATTAGTTTTAAGACTAAAAATAAGCAGTAACTATTATACTGCTTTTTTATTTATCAAATCAAATAACTTGAAGAAAAGAGGCTTGAAGATATGTTGAAGCCATAAAATGCAGTATTTCACTTGGAAGTGCAACAAAAATAGATTCAGATGAATCCTTAGATGATATTATGAAAAAAGCAGAAAATGCTATGTACATAAACAAGACAATTAACCGTAAAAATGTAAACAAGGACATATTTGATACTATCTTAGTTACACTGTACAAAAAGTGTCCCGCAGAAAAAGAACATTCCCTTGATGTAAGTGAATTATGCACTAAATTGGGCTCTGCATTACAGCTTTCAGAAACCGACATTAACATATTAAGGCAAGCGGCAGCCCTTCATGATATCGGAAAAATAATACTGGATGAAAGTATCCTGACATCAGACTCCCTATCGGAGGAAGAATTTGAAAAGATGCAACAGCATTCTATAGTAGGCTATCGCATATTAAATCTTTTTGATGATAAATTAGATATTGCTGAATTAGTTTACAGTCATCATGAAAGGTGGGACGGAACCGGATATCCTCAGGGATTGAAGGGTGATCAGATACCCATGTTATCTAGAATTATATCAATTGTTGAAACCTATGATCGGGTATCGAAAAAGGGAGAACTTTCATTAGAGGAAAGAAAAAAGATAGCGCTTAATGTAATTAAAGAGGGTGCAGGAACACAATTTGATCCACAGATTGCAAAGGCGTTCCTTCAGATGATAGAAGGTCAAATAAAAAAGTAAGTAGCATTAATGAGACCTTAATACATAACAATAAAGTATATCTATCGAAAACATACTGATATGAAAATGATCTTTGTGTATATCTAGCTTTTGAAGAATAATGTTGATGATTTTAATGATTTTAGTAAACAATAAAAAGGATATTATGATAGATTATCTTTGATAGGATTACAATTTGAAAGGATGGATAACATGAAAGATTTTCAAATGTTTTTAGATAGTATTGACGAGCCGTATAAAAAAGAGCGTATGGAAAGCATTCTAAAATATATTAAAGAGAAATTTCCTCAATTGAAAGAAGAGATTAAGTGGAGTCAGCCGATGTTCACAGACCATGGAACATTTATTATAGGTTTTAGCATTGCCAAAGGCCATATAGCTGTAGCCCCTGAATCAGTGGTAATTAATCTGTTTGAAAAGCAGATAGCTGAAGCTGGATATTCTCATACACAAGAGTTATTCAGAATCAAATGGACGGATAAAGTGGATTTTGATTTGTTGCATAACATTGTTGCCTATAACATTGGGGATAAGAAAGATATGACTAGGTTTTGGAGATAAAGAATTAATTTTCGGTTACCATACAATAAATGATGCCGTCATTCGGGAAGATTTTCTCTTGATAGACGGTATTCATCTTATATTGACTCTAATTGGTAAAATGTATATAATCTTATTAACAATGTTGCTGATATTGTTTT
>JAAYRE010000007.1 GCA_012518935.1 Clostridiales bacterium | reverse complement strand
TTAATAAGTATTGTTATTCTTGTCATTGTCATGCTACCCTTAATGAGCAATTTCATACGTTCTATTCAGATGAATAAGAAATCACAAATATACCAGAATCAAAGCAATCTAGCTGCCAGCATTATGGAAGGGTTAAAAACTTATTCAATTGAAGAGATTATTCAGACCTTTAATGAACCTAAGGAATTATTTAAAATACTACCACCAAGCACTGTGGACAGTATTACACAACTTATTCTAGATTCAGATAACAAATATATACCAGGCACAAGCAGTGAGCAGACAACTTGCTATTTTGCAATCCACGGGATCCGAGCAAGTGGTTCTGCTTATGATGTCCTTATAAGGATTGATGCCTCACCCTATGATAAGGATATTATTGTAGATGGTAATGTGGAAAGCATTCTAAATAACTACCTTTTGCCTGAATTGATTAATCTAGATGAGAAGGCTAATGGGATATTGTTCTCTAATGGCAATAATGTACAGAACCTTATACGGAAAAAGAAGGCAGAAAACAATGATGATATCCCTGTAGAAGATATACAGGATAATCTAGATCAGAATGTCCTTGACCTCATAGTACAACAAGGGACCTTATTTGCAGAAACCACTCTTTTGCAAACACCGAAATATCTAAATTATATTAATGAACGTAATCAGTGGGAGAATGATTGTGAAGAGGCTATTATGAGGGGAGAGCCTACTCCAGCTCCTACCTTTGTTGAGCCTACAATATCTGACCCTGATCTGGACTTATTAAAATATACTAGGGAAGATGATATTAAGAAAATGGTTACTAAGAACATGAAAGTAACTGTATCCGATAAGGAACTTCAATATGAGATAGAATATATTTGTGATTTTAATGATGGTAGATGGGAGGAAATTCGAATAAGTCATAATATTGACCAGATTGAATTTTCCACCACTTTAGAAAATGTATACCTAGCTTACGAAGAGTCCATCTTCCATGAAAGGCATCTAGCAGATAAAATATTCATAAGGAATAAGGACATAACCAAACCAGTAAACTTTTTTGTAGCTGACCAGGGAAATATTATCCTACACTATCCTATTGTAATTGATCGTCAGGATGGTGATTCTATCGCTGTACATACTGATGTTAGCCAATATGAGCCTTATGTAGAAGGGGTGGAAGTTGTAGAAGAATATCCTGAACTGATTAGGACCTATGATTTAAATAGAATATTTGATATTACCATAGATATCTGTAAAGCGGAAAGGGAACAGGATAACCGCTATAAGGAAGTATATTATAGCTTAAAATCTACCAAGGAAAGATAAGAATAGTAAATTGGAAGGGAGTGGTAAGCATGAGAAGAAAAAAACTTAATAACCAAGGCTCAACCCTGCTTACTGTTATTATTCTATTGGCCTTTTTGGGGATTTTAGGCACTATGATGCTTTCAGTTACCATGACTAATTTGCAAATGAAGATGCTTGAAAGAAAAGCAAAGGAAAACTTCTATACCTGTGAGATTACCTTAGATGAAATCAGAGCAGGACTTTATCAACTTACAGTGGAGGAGACAAGAAACATCTATGAGAATGACATTCTGGCAAATATAACTAATCATATTACCAAGAATGAAAGTGAGATGAATCTTTATTTAAAAGATAAAGTTGCTCTAGCCTTGGTTAAAAAACTGGGGAATACTGAAGCCTATAATGATGGACAGTTATTGGCAGGAGAAGCAGTTAGTCCAAAAAGCATGGATATATTTAATAAGTATTTAACCCTGCCACCAGTTGGTGGAGGTGTTGTACTGGATGTTAGAATCGGGGATATTAATATTATCTCAGATACTGAGCTTATTGATGAAGTTGTTAAGATAAAGAAAAAGATTAGGGTCAGTGATGTATATGTTACCCTTACTATAAATGATCTAGAAAGTAGAATATGTACTGATATTATTGTTGACCTTCCTGACTTTTCCTTTGAGGATGGTTTACAGACAACTGTATATCAGATGGAGCATCCCTATAAGGAATATGCTCTTATAGCTGACGGAATGATTATCTCTGATAATACTATTGGGGATGGAGCCACCGGTACTAATACTATAAATGGCAACCTATATGCTGGTGATGGTATTATGGTAGGAAGTCAGATGTCTGGCCATCATAATGTAGTTATTAAGGGTGAAAATATTGTAACCAGGGGAGACATAACCGTTCAGGATACAGGGGAGCTTCTTATAGATGGAATCAGCAAGGAAGATCTAGATACAGGACTTCTATTCAATGTCCCTGCCTCGGTTTGGGCAGATAATTTAATAATAGATACATCTGATCCTTTAGCATTAGGGTCAATCCCTACAACCCTTAGGATTAACGGTATAAGCCTTATTAAAGATGATCTTACCCTAGATGCACCCTACAGTAATGTAATCCTAAGTGGGGCCTATATAGGCTATACCAGTACTAAGTCCTCCCTAGGAAGTTCACTGATTATCAATGGTAATAAGTCCTCCTTAGATTTATCAGGGCTTGATTCATTAATTCTAGCAGGAAGAGCCCATGTATCAGTTAATGATAGTACAGAAAGCACTGATAAGGTGACAGATATATTAACAGGGGTATCTATAGCAATTAAGAGTAATCAGAAGGCTTATCTAATACCCGGAAGATTTATTAAGGGTCGAGACAGTGAAGGGATTGATAAGTTTATCAACCATAATCCTATTACTAAGAAGGATGTTGATGAATATGGTATCCC
>JAAYRE010000067.1 GCA_012518935.1 Clostridiales bacterium | reverse complement strand
TACAATGTATTACCATATTTTTAGGTAACTTATGATAATTTAATCCAAATCTATATCCTAAAAATTTGAATCCCGAACTTATAATCAAACCAGGGATATGAATAAACTCCTTTTTATAAATTAAGTATTTTAATGTGTCTTTCACTAGCCGTATACCCTCAGACTCAGAGCTTACTCCGAGAAAAACATGGGCGTATTGTCTATGGGAGACACCTAAATCAAAATTCCTAGAAAACTGTTGCATACAGGAATAAACATGGGAATGAACCACTTTTGCCTCTGCAACATAGGCAATCTTATGATCTGAATGTATCATAGCATGGGCCATTATCATATCTTCATTAAATATAGTTTTCTTCACAAAACCACCAAGTTTGTCATAAACATCTCTTCGGTAAGTAGCACATACATTTGAACAAAAATACGTTTTGATTCCCATTGTATTTATGTCCTTTGCGGACTTAAGACTATTCTTAGGGGGGTAGTTAAATTTTCGTGTAAACCTTTCAACAATATCTGCCTTTGAACTAGGTAGCTGTCTTGCATAAGTGGCAGAGACATCTGGATCCATATATGGCTCTATCAGCTTTTCTATAAGTAGTTCATCTACCGGGACTGCATCTTGAGTCATATACATAAGTATGTCTGCATCTGATAAGGTTGCCCCATATCTTCTTGTTCCCCCATGATCAAAATCACTTTTGTCCACATAGAATACCATTATATCTATATCCATATCCTCCGGTATATTTAGGGGCTCTTTTTTATCCTTATCCTCAACTGTTTGAAGAATCAGTATCTTATTTGGTTTTTTTGTTTGCGTATTCATCCTTCTTAGAAGCTTATATAACTTCTCATCAGGATAATATACTGGTATTATTACATCAATATTCATATCCTTTAATTCATCTAATGTCACTATGCTACCTCCTGAGGAGTTTTCTAACCAAATCCACTGCCGAACCAGCATCAGGGGAGTAGCCGTCGGCTCCAATTTCATTAGAATATTTTTCGCTTATTACTGCACCACCAATAATAACCTTGCTACTAAGTCCTGCTTCTTTTGCCTTTTCAACAATATTTTTCATCTCAACCATAGTTGTTGTCATCAGTGCCGATACTGCTATAATATCAGCTAATTCTTTTTTAGCAGTTTCAATAATATGCTCTGTTGGGACGTCCTTACCTAGGTCTATTACCTTATAACCATAATTCTTAAGCATCAAAGCCACCAGGTTTTTCCCTATATCATGGATATCACCCTTAACTGTGGCAATAACTATAGTCCCTTGGTTTAACCCCTCAGTATTTTTCTTACTAAGTAGGGGTTCTAAATAATCTATGGCCAGCTTCATGGTTTCAGCCCCGGAAATCAGTTGTGGTAAAAAATATCTCTGACTATCATATAATCTACCAACTTCATTTATAGCAGGTATCAGAAAGTTACCTATTATATCTTCTGGAGAAGTACCTGATGCAATCTCCTCCTTAACTAATAATAGAATATCCTTTCTATTACCTTTTAACACAGCTTCATAGATAGCATTTTTGCTATTATTATCTGGAACTTGTTTATCATCTTTTTGGCCTTGCTCTATCTTTTTAACAAACTCTTTACTCTTACTTCCAGTCCCTATATTAGTCTCTGTCACATTATTAATATATCTTTCTGCCGAATCCTCCTTGGCTAGCAAAAGGTCGGAGGCTAGAGCAGTATTCATAAGCAGTGCCTGAGATGGATTTGCAATTGCCATAGTAAGGCCTGATTGAATAGCAAATGCTAGGAAGGTGCTGTTGATAAACTGCCTATTTGGAAGACCAAAGGATATATTGGATAACCCAATTATTGAAGCCACTTTCAGTTCCTCTTTGCAGTATCTAATAGCCTCTATGGCTTCTATGGCTGCCCTAGGATTAGCTCCCACCGTATTTACCAAGCCATCTACAATTATATCTTCCTTAGTTAAGCCTAATTTAAAAGCCCTATCCATAATGGAATGAATAATTTCCTTCTTTTCATCCATGCTTTTGGGTAAGCCTGAGTCTGATAATGGAAGAAGTATAAACATGGCACCGTACTTTTTAGCCAAAGGAAGAAGCTTTTCGATTTTCTCCTTTTCAAAGGATATGGAGTTAATAAGAGCACGACCGGGGTATACCCTTAAGGCCGCCTCCATTACTTGGGGATTACTGGTATCTATGGATAAGGGCACATCAGTTACCCTCATAACCTCCTGAATTACCTCAAGCATAGTTTCCTGTTCATCAATTCCACCCATTCCCACATTGATGTCAAGAAAGTCAGCCCCCTGCTGGGTTTGCTCTACTGCCATCTTAACAACAGGAGCATAATCTCCCTTTATTAAGCTGGCTTGTAGGGCTTTCTTGCCAGTAGGATTAATTCGTTCTCCCACAACCATAAATCCTTTACCTAAGGATATAGGTATAGTTCTTTGCTCAGTAGTCAAGGCCCTAAAATGTTTGTCCTGAATAGGTGGCGGAGTAAGTCCTCTAAGGGCTTCAGAAAGATGTCTGATATGCTCAGGTGTAGTTCCACAGCATCCACCTACAATACCCACTCCTTCAGATACAATCTTCACCATTTCCTTTGCGAATTCCTTTGCTTTCATGGGAAAGGCAGTTTGCCCATTAACATGCTTAGGTATCCCAGCATTAGGCTTTGCCATAAGCGGAACATAGGCTACTTCTCTCATCTGTTTAATAATTTCATGCATCTTTTCAGGACCTGTGGAACAATTCACCCCGACCACGTCAACTCCCATTGATTGCAATACAGTAATTGCAGTCAGCGGGTCAGTTCCATATAAGGTTCGGTTATTCTCCTGATAAGTCAAGGAAACCATAAGTGGTAAATCACATATCTCATGAGCAGCTAATACAGCTGCTCGGCATTCTTGCAGGCTCATCATGGTTTCTATTACAAACAGATCTACTCCTGCATCTATAAGATAGCCCATCTGTTCTTTATAAACATTTATCAAATCTTCAAAAGATAGCTTACCTATAGGTGAAAGCATCTCTCCTGTCATGGTAATATCTCCGGCTATATAAATCTTCCTCATATTACCGGTCTTTCTGCGGTATACTTCTACTGCTTTCTTGCTTATGTCTACCAGTTCTTCATTAAGATAAGCTATATTATCTTCTTCCCCATATTCCCTTAATTTAATTCTATTAGACGTAAATGTAGGTGCAAAAAGGATGTCTGTGCCTGACTCCAAAAACTCCACTTGTAGCTTAGTCACAGTTCTAGCATTATCCACCATCCACCTTTCGGGACATATGTCCGAAGTCATTCCTCTATCTTGAAGGTTACTGCCAGTAGCCCCATCCAGTACCACTATTTTATTGTCAATAAAATCTCTAAACTCTTTCCTTGTCATAACTTTACTCCAAGCTTATTCATAATTGCCATGTATAAATAGCATATCTCTTATTCTTCCCAGTTTATAGCCATTGATTAAAGACAATTATATCTTATAACAAAACCTATAACAAGTAAAATTTGGATTTATTAATTTGATTGAAAATTGCAAGTTTAAGTGTCGTGTAAATATATGGTAATCTCTATTGTATAAGTTTATTCTTAAGTCGCTTTTATTTCATTTGGTGTTCTATATCCTAATATCCTTCTTGGGTAATTATTTAGCCAGTTTTCTATATATTTAATCATAGATAAGGGTATATCTTCTATACAACTTCCTTTTGGTATAAAGCGCCTTATCAGTTTATTTGTGTTCTCATTTGTTCCACGTTCCCATGAGCTGAATGGATGTGCATAATACACTTTGGTTCTATTCTTTCCTCTTCTCTTAACTGATGTTTCGATACCCTTAAAATCAAGAAACTCACTTCCATTATCCACTGTGATTGTCTTAAATGTCTCAGAAAATTTATTATAACCTAGTTTCTTTTCAAGGCTATCTATCGCCTTTTTAACGCATTCTTGAGATTTTCTCTTCATCTTAAATATTATCTCTTCTCGGCTCCTTCTCTCACTTAATACAAGCAATACAGCCTTTCCTTTGTTTTTTCCTCCCACTACACAGTCCATTTCCCAGTGACCGTACTCATCCCTATTTTCAATTTCCTTTGGTCGTTCCTCTATACTGGTACCTTTTAGATTTTTTAATGCTATTCTTGTTCGTCTGTAAGTACGTTTCTTTCCATCCTTCTTTACTGGAAGGTCCTTGTTAGTTAAGTGCAAGAACAGCCCTGCATCAATGTAATTGTATAAAGTTTTTGTACAGATAGTCGTTTTAAACCGATTCCCTTCTAGCTTTATCCTTCCTATAACGGCATCAGGTGAATATTTCTCATCAATAATCTTTCGTTCAATATATTCAACTAATTTATGATCACTTCCGATTTTGTAGCATCTTCCTTTATTTGCGGCTTTCTCATAATATTTACGTTGTGCTGTATCGGCACAGTATGCCTTATATTCCCTAAGCTCTGTATCAAGCAGTATTACTGTTCCTCTCTTGATTTCTCGCTGAATAGTACGCTCGCTCTTTCCTATTAATTCAGCTATCTGCCACGCTTTCTTTTTATCCTTAAGGTAAGCCTCAATTTTGTATCTTTCTTTCTCAGTTAAAT
>JAAYRE010000066.1 GCA_012518935.1 Clostridiales bacterium | reverse complement strand
TTCACTAATTTTTTTATCCTTAAGGTCTTCATTCTCTTGCTTAACTTTTTCGGTTTCTTGATCGTCTTTTTCTTGTCCTTGATTATCTGAATTATTATTGTTGTCGCTATTATTATTACCATTATTACTACTATTACTATTATTAGCTATATTGACATTACTAGCATTATTATCACTACTTACTTTACTGCCATTACTAGCATTATTATCTCTACTTACTTTATTGTCACTCCTAGTATTACTATCATTACTTATTTTATTGCCATTACTAGTATTACTATCATTACTTACTTTATTGCCATTACTAGTATTACTGTAGTTGCTACTAGCTATATCATTGTTCTCCCTATTGTTGACTTGAGAAAAATCAGATTTATTATTAATATCATTATTTAACACATTTAGCATATCCTGCTCCTTCTACATAATAATATTTTGCAGACTTCCATACTATTATGTGAAAAAAGCAAGCTTTTATTCAAATATGTTAACTCCAATATGATTGAATATTCTTCTTTTCAAGCTCTAAGACAAAATTTCTTTTTAATAAAAGAAAATATTCTAAATCTTTTAAAACCTTAAATAATATTGCCCGGTGTTCAAATTCCTCCCGTGAAATCGGCAAATCATCCTGTCTATAATGGACATATAACTTATCTAATTCCTCTAGTAAACCCTTTACATTATTAAGCTCATGAAAACAATCTGCTGTGTTTTCAATAAATTCTGCTATGGGAAGGGATTGCTTTAACAAGACAGGAATTTCATTAATATCATTTGCTATCTCTTTTAGTACTTCTATCTGATGCTTTCTCATTTCCAAGTAAGAAATCAGGTATCTAGTATTGGCTAAGAGCGTATTTCCAGCATCCTCATATGCTTTTTGCAGAAGCTCCTCAACTAAAGCATCAATATCACTAAAATCAACCATAATATTATTTTTCTTGTCTTTAAGTGCTTGAGCCATAATCCTTAGGATCTTTCTTATTTCATCTTCAAGGAGCCTTTGCTTTTTAAGAATCTGTCCCCTATAATTTGGCATAATCAGATTAATAACTATCCCAATTCCCATTCCAATAACAAGAATCATGACTTCATTCATAACCAATGATAAATCAAACCGCTCTTCTATAAGAAAATGAGTCATCAGGACAGCATTCATAGAGATACCATCTTTAAGGTCAAACAAATGGCTTAAACCCACAAATATCAGTATAAAACCACCAAATACAAATGGATTATATCCAAGAAAACTAAATAATATAAAAGATATGGCCATTGCCATAAGAAAAGATATAAACCTTTTTGCAGCAATTTTTATTGTCTCTTTTTTGGTGTTTTGTACGGAAAGCAAAGTGACAATGCCGGCAGAAGGACTATATAAAAGCCCCAAACCTTCAGCTATTATGATTGAAATAGCCGAACCAATAGCGACTTTCATTATATACAGTGGATTGACTTTGCTTAATTGTAGGTTTTCTTTTATTAAAGACATATCTGATATCACCTTGATTTTATTTTCATTTATTCTTTAACTATCTAATTATTCCTATATATTATGCCTCAAGTGCCTGCTCAATATCAGCAATAATATCATCAGCATTTTCAATTCCTATGGACATACGAATCAAATCAGGAGTTATGCCACAATCAATTAATTGTTGGTCAGTAAGCTGTCTATGGGTTGTGCTGGCAGGATGAAGGACTCCAGTTCTTGCATCTGCCACATGAACTACGATAGCAGCAAGCTTTAAACTATCCATGAATTTCACTGCTGTTTCCCTTCCCCCTTTAACACCGAAAGATATAACTCCACAGGTACCATTTGGAAGGTATTTATTCGCAAGGTCATAATATTTATTACTCTTAAGACCCGGGAAGTTTACCCATGCAATTTTGGGATTTGCCTCAAGATACTCAGCCACCTTCTGGGCATTTTGACAATGACGTTCCATACGAAGATGCAAGGTTTCAAGCCCTAGATTTAATAAAAATCCATTCATCGGTGACGGTGTCATACCCATATCTCTCATCAGCTGAACTCTTGCTTTGGTTATATATGCCACTTTACCGCAGTCTCTGGTATATACTATACCATGATAGGACTCGTCTGGAGTTGATAGTCCGGGGAACTTTCCATTATCCCAGTTAAAATTACCACTATCAATAATCACACCACCTAGAGCTACTGCATGGCCATCCATATATTTTGATGTTGAATGGGTAACAATATCAGCTCCGTATTCAATTGGTCTGCAGTTTATAGGAGTTGCAAAGGTATTATCTATTATTAAAGGTATATCGTTAGTGTGAGCCAATTTAGCGAACTTTTCTATATCTGCTACTACTAAGGAGGGATTAGATATGGTCTCAGCAAATACCAGCTTGGTATTCTTCTTTACCTCTTTTTGAAGTTCTTCTAAGGAAGCATCGGGGTCCACAAATGTGCACTCTATACCCATTTTCTTAAGGGTAACTGCATACAGATTCATGGTACCGCCATATATGGTACCGACAGAAATCATATGGTCACCTGCATTACAGATATTTAGCACAGCAACCATATTGGCAGCTTGACCGGAAGATGTACACATGGCGGCGACTCCTCCTTCTAAATCAGCTATCTTCTTTTCAACAGCGTCCATTGTAGGATTAGCAAGTCTGGTGTAAAAAAAGCCCTCTTCTTCAAGGTCAAAGAGCTTTCCAACATGCTCACTGGAATCATATTTATATGTGGTACTTTGATAAATGGGAAGGACTCTTGCCTCACCATTCTGAGGTAGATATCCTGATTGAATACATTTTGTATCTATGTGGTAATTATTCATTATCTAAAACCGCCTTTCTCTTGTTAACTCTTATGTAACATTTGTCATTACCTGGAATTTGTAATTATCTTGTATTTGCATTTTTCTAGTATTTGCAATTATCTTGTATTGCAATTATCTTGTATTGCAATTGTGCATTATTATAGCATTTGTCATTATGTATTACTAATCATCATATATCGATATATATTAAATTGTCAACAAAAAATACCGCCAACCCCATTTAAGGTTGATGGTAACAATAATAAGTACAAAAAAGGACAGTTTCTATACTATTTGTTAATTCTAGAAACTGTCCTGATATTTATAAATGTATTATTTATCTTGAACTTCTATCTTTCTAATTTCCTTAGTCCTGATTTCCTTGGTAATCTCATCTATAAATGTATCAAGTGATTTTTGTCCTTCATCACCCATATAACGGCTTCTTACGGAAACCAATCCTTCCTCTTCTTCCTTCTGTCCTACAATCAACATATAAGGAATACGTTCAAGTCTAGCTTCTCTAATCTTGTAGCCTATCTTTTCTGCTCTTTCATCCACAGTTACAAGAACATTATTCCTTTGTAATTCATCCTTAACCTTAGCCGCATAATCATGATATTTCTCAGAAATCGGTAGGATTCTTACCTGCTCTGGACATAGCCAGGTAGGAAACATTCCTGCATACTTTTCAATCAACCATGCCAAGGTCCTCTCATAACAGCCTATACTGGTTCTATGAATAATGTATGGACGTTTTTTCTCGCCACTGGCATCTATATATGTCATATCAAAACGTTCTGCCAGTACAAAGTCTAACTGTAGGGTTATCATTGTATCCTCTTTGCCATAGACATTCTTAGCCTGAATATCAAGCTTTGGTCCATAAAATGCTGCCTCACCTTCAGATTCTGTGAAATCAACTTTATTATCAATAAGCATTTCACGCATTTTATTTTGCATGTTTTCCCAATCTTTTTCATCGCCAAGATATTTTGACTTATTATTGGGGTCCCATTTGGAAAGGCGATAAGTAACATCATTTTCAAGTCCCAAGGTCTTTAAGCAGTACATGGCAAGATCAAGACATCCTTTAAACTCTTCTTCAACTTGCTCCGGTGTTACTATAAGATGACCTTCAGAAATAGTAAATTGTCTTACCCTGGTAAGGCCGTGCATCTCACCGGAATCCTCATTTCTAAATAAGGTAGATGTCTCACCGTAACGACATGGTAGGTCCCTATAGCTCTTTGGACTTTGCTTATATACATAGTACTGGAAAGGACAGGTCATTGGACGTAGGGCAAATACTTCTGAGTTCTCATCATTTTCATCACCGATGACAAACATACCTTCCTTATAATGACTCCAATGATCAGATATAACATAAAGGTCTTTCTTAGCCATTAAGGGTGTCTTGGTTCTCATATAACCTCTACGCTCTTCCTCATCCTCAATCCAGCGTTGTAAAGTCTGTATGATCTTAGCACCCTTGGGCATCAAAAGGGGAAGACCCTGACCGATAACATCAACTGTAGCAAAAAGCTCCATTTCTCTACCCAGTTTATTGTGGTCACGCTTCTTAATCTCTTCCAAATGATCCAGGTGTGCCTGCAAATCTGCATTCTTAGTATAGGCAGTTCCATATACTCTTGTTAGCATCTTATTCTTCTCAGAGCCTCTCCAATAGGCACCAGAGGAAGAAATAAGCTTAATTGCCTTAAGAGCTTTTGTAGACATTAGATGAGGACCTGCACATAGATCCACAAAGTCGCCCTGTTGATAAAATGATATTTCCTCATCCTCAGGAAGTTCTTCAATTAATTCCACCTTATAAGGTTCATCCTTTTCCTTCATAAGAGCAATTGCCTCTTCTCTTGGCAGAGAAAAACGCTCTAACTGTGCCCCCTCTTTAATGATTTTCTTCATTTCCTTCTCAATCTCATCAAGGGCTGCACGGTCCAGGGGAGCCATATCAAAATCATAGTAAAAGCCATTCTCAATAGCAGGACCAATCGCAAGCTTGGCTTCGGGATATAGTCTTAGTACAGCTTGTGCCAGTACATGGGAAGCAGTATGTCGATATGCCGCTTTGCCTGCCTCATCATTAAAAGTCAAAATATTTAATTCACAATCCCTGTCAACAATGGTCCTAAGGTCCACAACCTCTCCATCAATTTCAGCAGCACAGGCTACTCTTGCCAATCCTTCACTTATATCCATTGCTATCTCATATACAGACATATTATCTTGGTACTCTTTCATAGAGCCATCTTTTAAAGTAATCTTCATATAATCCAATCTCCTTTCTTATCTTGGTGCCTGCCATTATGCAACCAATATGTTTCGCATTTTGGTTAACATCATGGTAACACTACTTGACATTTTGTTAACTGTACAACCACAATGCTACCCATAGTGCCAGCTTTACTGGCAAAATCCACATTAAAAAACTCGCCTCTTTCGATTAAGACTTTAATCGAAAGGGACGAGCTATATAGTTCGTGGTTCCACCCTTATTGGTGCATAAGCACCCACTTCATTAGATTATAACGTAATCAACGGACCGGATTAGGGCCACTCCGAGCTGGTTTTCCTATGCTTTAGAATAAGATACTTCCACCGATTGTATCTCTCTCTGTAGACCTTGGCATAGTACTGGTCTCATCATAGTGTTTTTCTATTAATTGAAATTAATTATATCACTGTAAACTATAATGTCAAGGGTAATTTCTTTCAACCACCCTGTTTTTTGGGAGGTATATAGTTTATTTTATATTCCCAACCTGTGACATTGAGGAGTAGGTAAAATCAAGATAACGGCTTGCAAATTCCTTCACATCCTCAAGACTTACTCTTTCAATTCCATCTATAAGCTCTTGTAAAGTTACTAGCCTTCCCCGATTAAGAATAGCTTTACCGTTGGCATTCATTCGACTTCTTGCCCCCTCACTTCCCATAATAATATCCGTCTTAATCTGCTCTTTAGCCATATTAAGCTCATCTAAGGTAATGCCTTTCTTATATATATTGTCAACTATGGCTTTAATCTTCTTAATAACAATATCCTTCTGACCGGGATTCATTGCTGCATATATATGGAATAACCCTGTATCCTTATATGAACTTCCATAAGAATATATAGAATAAGTAAGTCCAGCATCCTCCCTGATTTGTTGAAACAATCTAGAATTCACGCTACCACCCAAGACGGAATTAACAACAGATAGGGTAAATCTATCCTCCGATAGATAGGAAATGCAATCAAATGCTATATTGATATGAAGCTGTTCTATATCCATAGTCTTATTGCACTTGACCTTATGATATATGGGTTTATTGTCCAATTCTGCCGCTTTAATGATGCTCCTTGACTTAATATCACCAAATTCTTCTTCTACTAAATTGAGTATTTTGCATTCATCAAAGTTACCAGCTACGGATATAACTATATTTTCACCTATATAATATTTGTCCATAAATTCTAGAATCTGATCTCTGTTTATTTTTCTTACTATAGATTTTCTTCCAGAAATTATATAGCCAAGGGGATGCCCCTTCCAGATTCTTTGTTGAAGTTTCTCATGAGCAAAGTCTTCAGGAGAATCCTGGTACATATCTATTTCTTCAACTATGACCTTCTTTTCTTTCTTTAAAGCATTTTCATCAATAAGAGAATTATTAACCATGTCGCCAATAATCCTTATAGCCATTGGAAGATGTTCGCTCAGTGTAGTTGCGTAATAGGAAGTGCACTCCTTACTGGTAAATGCATTTATATTACCGCCTATCTTAGCCATCTCATCTGCTATCTGTTTAGCACTACGATTCTTGGTTCCCTTAAACAACATATGCTCAATCATATGGGCAATGCCGTTATTACTTTCGTCTTCATTGACAGAACCAGCCCTTACCCATACACCGAAGGATGCACTTTTTAGGTAAGGCATAGTCTCCATAACAATAGTAATTCCATTAGCTAATTTATCAATACGTGTCATGCAGTTTTTCCTTTCATTTATATATAAGTAAATAATCAGTCAATTCACCAATAAGCGTGATTTTAACATATCTATATATAAAAGGCAATCCACATTATTAATTAATAAATTCTATTACGAAGCTCTTCAATATTTTTCTTAAAATCAATATCCAGAACTGCCATATTCCTAATTCTTGTGTTTTTATACGTTCCCGATACTGGAACACTCCATTGAATAATGTCATATCCTAAGTATTTTTTTAGATTTAGTACATGAGATATGACCTCATCCTCATCTAAATTGGTCGTAATCTTAGGCAGAATCGTATTAAGCAAATCATTTAACTTACTTATATTGGAATTCTTAACTTTTAAAAATATCTGTTCCAAAACTACCCTTTGTCGCCCTGTTCTGGCAAAATCAGTTCCAATATACCGAATACGACAATACCCCAAGGTCTGTTTTCCATTAAGAAGGTAATTACCATGAGTACTTAATATGTCCTTATCCAAATCCTCATCCAATATTGTATTAATTTCATAAATATAATCATTAAGTATGGGTAGCTCCTCCTCAGTTACTGATATATTGACTCCTCCAATAGCATCCACTATATCAATAAAGGCAAAAAAATCAACTGAAGCATATCTATCTATTTTTATTCTAAAATTATTCTCAATAGTCTTAATAAGTAGGCTAGGTCCCCCAATAGAATAAGCTACATTAAGACGATTACTTTTTCTATCGGGTATTTCAACATAAATATCCCTAAGAAATGAAGTTAGTATAATTTTTTCTTTCTTTTTATTAATTGATAGAATCATCATGGCATCTGATCTTCCACGACTTTTCGTATCTCTGGTATCGCTACCTACTAAGAGAATATTAAATACATCCTTATCCTCCATAAGAGGAATATCGCTAGTTGACATAAATATATTATCATCACTTGGATTTTTTGTTTTTAAGCTATCTTCATCATATAGCTTGTCCGCATAATATCCATATGAATATGCCTTATTATCATTTTTCCCATATACATACTGTCTATCTTCAATTCTCTCGTATAATTTACCATCTTGGCCATAACCTTCATATTCATAATAGTCACCGTCATGACTATATTCTTCATATTCATAATAGCCACCATCATGGTCATCATCTTCATATTCGCAATATTCATCATAGCCTTCATAAATTTCATTCATCTTATCCAAATCAATAAAATTCATCTTATCAATATAACTTCTTAGGATCAGATATCCAGTTACAATTATGACTAAAATCATTGATAATAATAAGCCTAATGATGCTAAGAAAATCCGTATAATCATTGACTTTCTATTATTATTTTTCATATACAATCACCCTCGGAACATTTGTAAAACAATTACATCCGAGTAATCGTAACATATTAATTGTAAGCAATCCATAATTTTTCATATACATTATAAGTCATTAATTTCGATTATATCCTAATACCTGGTCAAATTCCTTACATAAAGATAGGATTCATCAAAATAATTCAAAAAGACACTAGAACCTTTATCATCAAAAATATATATATATCTTTAATAATATTAGTTTCTAGTGTCTGTATAAGTGTTCATAAAATATAATAGATTCTAGTATTTATATGTTAGTTTATAGCCTAATAAATTCTAGTGTCTGTAATAGGGTTCATATTTTTATAAATTTATTTTACATCCTTAATAGAAAATGAAACTCTACCCATCTTATCTTGACCTAGGCATACCACCTTAACTTTATCACCTAAGGTTAAGACATCTTCAACATGCTGAATTCTTTGTTTTGATATCTTGGATATATGAACTAAACCTTCTTTACCGGGAGCAAATTCTATGAAAGCACCAAATTCTCTTATACTTACAACTTTACCTTCATAAATCTTGCCTTCTTCAAATTCAGATACAATCATCTCTACCATATTGACAGCTGAATCAATGCTTTCTTTATCGGTACCACATATGGACACAGCGCCTTCATCTGTAATATCAATCTTAACTCCAGTTTGTTCAATAATTGCATTAATTGTCTTACCCCTCTGGCCAACAACATCACCAATCTTAGCTGGATCAATCATTATCTGAACAATCTTTGGTGTATAAGGTCCAACTTCAGGTCTTGGTTCGGAGATGACCGGTGCCATAACATCATCTAAGATAAAGGTTCTAGCTTCTTTGGTTCTATATATGGCCTTTTCAACTATTTCTCTGGTCAAGCCATGAATCTTAATATCCATCTGTATTGCAGTTATTCCCTTGTGGGTTCCAGCAACCTTAAAGTCCATATCCCCAAAGAAATCCTCAAGACCCTGAATATCAGTAAGAATTATATAATCATCGTCAGAATCACCAGTAACAAGTCCTACGGATATTCCTGCAACCATTCCTTTAATAGGAACACCGGCAGCCATTAAGGATAAGGTGGATGCACAGATACTTCCCTGTGAAGTAGAACCATTAGATTCCAATACCTCTGATACGGTACGTATTGCATAGGGGAATTCCTCTTCTGAAGGAAGTACAGGAACCAATGCCTTTTCAGCTAAAGCTCCATGACCAAATTCACGTCTTCCAGGTCCTCTAGACGGTCTTGTCTCACCTACAGAATATGAAGGGAAATTATAATGATGCATATAACGCTTAGCAGTCTCATTCTCATCAAGACCATCAAGTCTTTGTATCTCAGCTAGAGCACCTAATGTCGTTATGGTTAAAACCTGGGTCTGACCACGGGTAAACATTCCAGAACCATGAGTTCTAGGTAGAATATCAACCTCTGCAGATAACTTTCGAATTTCATCAACCTTACGACCATCAGGACGCTTCTTATCCTTTAAAATCATCTTACGGACAGTGTTTTTCTGAAATTTATATACTGCTTCATCAAGGGAGTCAAGCCATTCAGGATGCTCATCTTCATAGCGGGCTGTTAATTCCTCAGTAATCTCTCTAATGTTAGCTTCCCTAACTTGTTTCTCATCGGTAAATACAGCCTCTTCCATACGCTCAGGAGTAATAAAGCTTACCATATCCTCATACATTCCCTCAGGAAGCTCTGATTTGATATAATCATGCTTGGGTTTACCACAATCAGCTATAATTTTATCAAAAAATTGAATAATAGTTCCATTTAGCTCATGGGCAGCATATATAGCTTCAATCATCTTATCTTCAGGAATTTCATTAGCAGCAGCTTCTATCATAACAACCTTATCCCTAGTAGAGGCTACTGTAAGAGACATTTCTGATTTTTCTCTCTGTTCAGAATTTGGATTAAATACAAATTCCCCATCGATTAAACCTACTACGGTTGAAGCAATGGGCCCATCAAATGGTATGTCTGATATACAGGTTGCGATAGATGATCCAAGCATAGCAAGAACCTCTGGTGAACAATCCTGATCAACACAAAGTACTAGATTGTCTAGAGTTACATCATTCCTATAATCACTGGGAAATAAAGGTCTCATAGGACGATCAATTACGCGGGATGTAAGAACCGCATTCTCAGAAGGCTTTCCTTCTCTCTTAATAAATCCTCCGGGAATCTTACCCACTGCATAAAGCTTTTCTTCATAGTCAACACTTAATGGAAAGAAATCAATTCCTTCCCTAGGCTTATCTGATGCTGTAGCAGTAGATAATACAACCGTATCACCATAATGCATTAAAGCGGCACCATTAGCTTGTGCAGCAACTCTTCCAACTTCAACAGTTAGAGTTCTGCCTGCAAGTTCCATTGAATAACTTTTGTACATAATTTGCTCTCCTTATAAATTAAATATTTGTATAGAGCCGAGGCACCGAAACAACTGAAAAAACTACAGACCTTTTATCAATAGGCTTTTCAGAAGTCTCGGGATGGCCTCTAGTAAACTCTAACTTCATTATTATAACATTATTATTACCAATATGCTACAAAAATTTTCATAGGTACAAATCATACTTGACAAATTGTCAATAGTGACAGGCACGGTTTACAAAATGTCAACAAAAAAGCTGTTACATATATTATGCAACAGCTTTTAGCTTTTAATAGTTTAGTATTATTTTCTTAAACCTAAGCGTTCTATCAATTGACGATAGCCATTAATATCTTTCTTCTTAAGATATTCTAGAAGTCCTCTTCTTTGACCAACCATTTTAAGAAGCCCTCTTCTTGAATGATGATCCTTCTTATTAACCTTTAAATGCTCAGTTAATTCAACAATTCTTACGGTTAATAATGCAATCTGAACTTCTGGTGAACCAGTATCTTCTGGTGTTCTACCGTATTCTTTGATAATTTCTGCTTTTCTTTCTTTACTAATCATGATAAATTCTCCTTTAATTATAATCACCTAATACCAAGAAAAGGTCGGAGTGTCCTTAATCTGAGTATTGGCTTTTTAATAACAACAGATATATTAACATATTATTTTATTGTTTTCAACTATAAAATAAAACCAGCAATATTTCTATTGATATTTTAAATATTTATATTTTTGTTCCACAACCTGCACAAAATACTGCACCACTGATATTTTCCTTACCACAATTAGGGCAGAACTTGCCTTTATTGTCAGAAGCCCCCGGTGCCTGTGTAGCCGCTTGTTCCTGAACTGCCTGTTGCATCTGAGGTGCAGGAGGAACTGCAGGTGCAGGAGGAACCCCCGGTGCAGGAGGAGCCTGGTTAGGCGCCTGCTGATAATATGTAGGTTGCTGAGGTTGATGGTACTTTTGCTTCCTTGGCTTATCACCAAGAATAGTAGCAACAAAACCAATATTAATATCCTTATCTGCTAATGTCATTATTATGCATATGCCAAATATTACGATAATTGCGATTTCAACTAAAAGCAAACCATAGGAATGAAAATAACTTAAAAATCTTTTGAAGAAATTATAATCATATAAATAGTCACTTAAGGAACTTATGCTAATTCTTCCTACAAAGGTATTTACTAATGCGCCAAATATATCAAAAAAGAAAAGAATAAGTCGTGCAAAAGTAGCAAAGATGAAGGAATGTTTAACTGCATTCTTTACCTTAACATCAAAATCAAAAGAAAACACAACAAATGCAAATAAAACAGCTACCAAAAGTGTTCCAGATATACTTTGAGTTAAAGAATATCCAATTAGGTAAGCTAAAAGACTAAGGATAGTAACTGGTATGCCAAAATTCTTTTTCTCATACAATTTTTCCATAAATAATACTCCCTTTCTATTATTAAATATCATATAAATACTACCATAATTGGACATAACAGTCAATGAAAACTAAATTTTAAAATACTTTCTTCCATATGCCAAATCCTCATTCATCTTGGCTTTTAGGTCTTGTAGATTGTCGAATTTAATCTCCTCTCTTACATAGTCAAGGATTTCAACTTGAATCTCTTTACCATACAAATCTCCATCAAAATCATATAAATATGTCTCTACACCTTTGTCTTTTTCTATGCCTACGGAGGGCTTGTATCCTATATTAGTCATACCAGGATATGACACATTATCTATAATAGTTCTTGTGGCATATACACCACAAGAGGGAAGTAGCTTGTTGGAAGGTGGTATCAGATTAGTTGTAGGCATACCTAAAGTCCTTCCGATTTTTCTTCCGTGAAGGACTTTGCCGTAGATACTATAAGGCTTACCCAGCATGAAGTTAACTTCCTTCATATTACCTTTTTCCAGCTCACTACGAATTATAGAACTGCTGATGATGGTATCATCCCATCGCATTTTTTCCAGGGCAAGAACCTTAAATCCATATACAGACTCCATGGATTTTAACATAGCTACATCACCTTTGCGATTATGACCAAAGCGAAAATCCTCTCCAACCACTATTACCTTGGCATCCAGCTTCTTAACAAGGATATCCTTTATAAAATCCTCAGGGCTGGTTGCCATAGTTTCACGGGTGAAAGGGTAGGATATCAATACATCAAGATTACTCTTAGATAAAATACTTACCTTTTCTTCTTCTGTATATATAAGCTTAAATTCGTTGTCGGAAAATAGATTATATGGGTGATATAAAAAGGTAAACATTACAGATGTATAGCCTTTTTCTTTATAATATAAGACCTTATTAATAAGCATTTGATGGCCTTGATGAAGACCATCAAACTTACCCAAGGTTACTACACTGTTTTTTATGCTAATATTGGTGTTATCTGCGATATATTTCATATAATAATCGTGCCTCTCTTCTTATGTTAAGATGAAAATAGTTACTGTGTGAAGCTATCTTATCTACTATTATATAAACATTTTTTTAACTGTAAATAGTCCTCTTCCCCAATCATAATTATATATACCAACAAAAGTCATATTGGAATCATATACTCTAAAAGATAATAGCCCCTCTTCAGGTTCTAACAGGGCCATGTCTACACTAGACCTTTCCTTGTCAACATGCTTTTGTAAAAATGTATTTCCATTATGAATTAATGAATGATATCTACTATCCACAATTAACTTAGGATATGAGGGAAACATATCATCTACGGATATAACATAATTGTATAGACTTCCATCTAGCTTATATTCCTCCACCTGATTTAGACTCAAGGCATTGTCAATATCAAACTCTCCAACAGCGGTTCTAACCAAGCTCTTCATAGTAGCACCACAACCCAGAAGCTTACCAATATCGTGAATAAGGGTACGGATATAGGTTCCCTTGCCACAACTTACACGAATCTTCACCTCATTTTCATCAAGATTACAATCTAAGAGATTGATGTCATGAATATGAATCCTACGGGGCTTACGCTCAATTTCCTTACCTTGCCGTGCCAGTTCATATAACTTTTTACCATTCACTTTTAGGGCTGAATACATGGGAGGTATTTGGTCATATCCTCCTACAAAGTTACTTATGGCATCTTCTATCTGAGATAAACTAACATTGACAGGACAACTTGTAATAACCTGCCCTGTCATATCTTGAGTATCTGTCGTAAGGCCTAATTTAAGGATAGCCTCGTATGTCTTATCCTTATTAACAATTAAATCTACTACCTTTGTAGCTTTACCAAGGCAAATGGGTAAAACACCACATGCATCAGGATCTAATGTTCCTGTATGACCTATTTTTTTCATCTTTAAGATACCTCTCATTTTTGCTACTACATCATGAGAGGTATAACCTTTTTCCTTATTCATATTAATTATTCCGCTAATCAATGTATTCTACTCCTTTGGGGATAATTATCACCCTGTAATAAGTAGCTGATAAGCTAAACTATTTGTTTCAACTGAGCTACAATATGAGGGGTTAGGTTATTGATAACATCATGTACAGTTCCTATCATAGTACAACCTGCAGCCCTTACATGTCCTCCACCACTGAAAAAATGTGCTATCTTACTGACATCCACTAATCCATTGGACCTTAGACTTACTTTATGTTCATTAGTATCAGTCTCATAGATAAATATAGCCACTTCAGTACCTTTAGCAGTTCGTAATTGATCTATTATACCATCCAAATCCGAATGGGAAGCATTATAGAATTCCAATTCTTTTCTACTCAAATGTGAAATGATCACTCGTCCATCAAGTATTATCATACTATCAATTAGGCAACGACCTAAAATCTGCAACTGCATATAAGTCTTTTGAATAAAGGTGTCATCAATAAGCTTAGTGAAGTTAATACCCTTCCTCATTAAATCTGCAGCAATCTCCATAGTCTTATCGGATGTACTACTATGTCGAAATATCCCCGTATCATGGACAATACCAACATAGAGACTCTCTGCAATTTCCTTAGTTATCTTATCTTTATTCAACAAATTATAAAGAACTTCACAGGTGGATGATGCTTCTGCTTCCACATAATTAATATCTGCAAAATTATTATTGGTAATGTGATGATCGATGCAAATGGTTTTCTTTGCAGAATTAAAATATCTTAGAGCATCTCCAATTCTATCAAGACTACTGCAATCCAAGGAAATAAATACGTCGTAAGTATCATCAAAATCATAGGTATGCCTTACTATATCTGCACCTGTAAGAAGATCAAATTCCCTGCCAAATGGTTCAAGATATACATCAATCTGTGGATCATTTAGCTCCTTCCTACATAGCTTTAAGTATTGATATAGCGCTGTACAAGAACCGATGCAATCGCCGTCCGGTCTAATATGTCCGGCAATTGCTATCTTCTTTGCACCTTTTATTTCTCTTTCAATCATATCTACGGTAAAAATACTCATATATTGAATCCTTTCATCACATACCTATTCATCATCTTCTTCATCATCATATTCATCATCATATTTATTCTCATCATCCATATCATCTTCTGATGAATCTGTTGAATCCGATGAATCTGAAGATTTAGAATTAAGTTCATCTATCAGTTTTGACATATTAATACCATACTCAATGGAATTATCCATTATAAAAGTAAGTTCAGGTGTATTACGTAGATTCAAATTCCTTGCTAATTGGCTGCGCATGAAAGGTGCTGCACTTTTTAATCCTTGGAGTGTTGTTTTCCTAGATTCATCGTCTCCCATGACACTTACATATACCTTAGCTGTCTTTAAGTCCGGAGCCACTTCCACATCAAGCACCGATGTCAATGGATTAATCCTTGGATCCTTAATCTCCCTAGTAATTAAAACGCTTAACTCTTTTTTGACTTCACCATTAATTCTGGTATTCTTTTTACTGTTTTTTCTCATACACAACCTCCGTTTCTTTACCTGGGCACCTCTACCATAACAAAAAATTCAACCTTATCCTCAACTTTAATGTCATTAAACTTATCAAATACCAAGCCACATTCATAGCCAGCAGCAACTTCTTTTACATCATCTTGGAATCTCTTAAGAGATGATAGGATACCATCATAAACAAGTTCACTACCTCTATAAATACGTGCTTTACTACCTCTGACAATCTTTCCGTCAAGAACATATGAACCAGCAATGTTACCAATACCTGAAGCCTTAAATATCTGACGTACTTCAGCATGGCCAATAACCTTCTCTTCATACACAGGGTCAAGTAAGCCCTTCATTGCCGATTCTACATCATTAATAGCATCATATATCACATGATAGAGTTTTATGTCAACATTCTCAAGCTCAGCTCTTTCTTTTGCCATATTATCTGGTTTTACATTGAAGCCAATAATAATACCATTGGAGGTAGTTGCAAGAATTATGTCAGATTCATTGATTGCACCAACACCACCATGAATCACACGGACTGCTACTTCATCATTACTTAACTTTAACAAGCTTTGTTTCATAGCTTCAACTGAGCCTTGAACATCAGCCTTTATAATTAGATTTAATTCTTTTATATTACCTGCTTGTATCTGTGAGAATAAACCATCTAAAGATAATTTAGCTTTAGTATCTGCAATAAGTTTCTCCTTGTCCTGGGCGATAAATGCTTCTGCTATATTTCTAGCTTCTTTCTCATTTTCAGTAGCCATGAAAATCTCACCAACATCAGGAACTGAGTTTAAACCAAGTATTTCTACAGGTGTAGAAGGACCTGCTTCTTCAACTCTGACTCCCTTATCATTTATCATAGCACGGACTTTACCATATGAGGAACCAACTGCAATATTATCTCCCACATGTAAGGTACCTTTTTGTACTAATATTGTTGCCACAGAACCCCTACCTTTATCAAGTTCTGCTTCAATAACAAGACCTCTTGCCTTACGATCAGGATTAGCTTTTAGTTCTTCCATCTCAGCTGTTAACAAAATCATCTCTAGAAGTTGCTCAATTCCTTCATGAGTATGGGCTGACACTGGTACAAATATTGTATCTCCGCCCCAGTCTTCAGCAATTAATTCATACTCTGTAAGCTCTTGTTTTACTCTTTCAACATTAGCACTTGGTTTATCTATTTTATTAATAGCAACTATTATCTTAACACCGGCTGCTTTAGCATGGCTGATAGCTTCTATTGTCTGAGGCATAACACCATCATCAGCAGCAACTACTAAGATAGCAATATCCGTAGCTTGTGCACCTCTCATACGCATGGATGTAAATGCTTCATGACCGGGAGTATCTAAGAATGTTATCTTTTCTCCCTGTATCTCAACCATGTATGCACCAATATGCTGGGTAATTCCACCAGCTTCTCTTGAGGTAACATTAGCATGCCTAATAGCATCCAGTAGGGAGGTTTTACCATGGTCAACATGACCCATAACACATACTACTGGTGGACGTTTTACAAGGGTCTTAGGATCCTCTTCATCTTCCTTAAGAAGCTCCTCAACCTCATTTATTATGACTTCCTTCTCAGAAATAATGTCATATTCTAAAGCAATTTCTTCAGCCTCTTCAAAAGTTATTTCTTGGTTGATTGTTACAACCTGACCTGCTAGGAATAACTTTTTAATTAATGCTGAACTGGGTACCTTCATCTTATCAGCCAGTTCCTTAATTGTCAGCACTTCGGGAAGAGTTATCACTTTAATTTCTTCTTCCTTTTGCACCACAGGCTCTGGCTTTATGAATTGACCTTTCTTTGGAGCCAGTTTAGAGATATCAGTCTCAATATCACGCTTTGATGAGCCCTTATCACGATGGTTTTTATCTTTATTTATTCTATCCCTATATCTCTTATTACTAAAATCATTCTTTTCTGCCATCTTTTGATCTAATATTTGCTGGTCAAAATTCTTTCTATCACTACTAGCAGAACCTCTTCTATTACCTTGACTTCTGTTGTATGTTGGCTTGTCGTCTTCATCCTTTTTAAAGGTTTCATAATTATTATATCCGCTTCGTTGTCCACCTGCTTGATTGCCTGATGGTCTACGGTAGGTGCCTGAATTATATCCACCGGTTCTATTTCCTGAAGGTCTTTGACCTTGTCTTTGACCTTGTCTTTGATCTTGTCTTTGATCTTTATTATATCTATTGCCCTGATAATTTTGTGAGCCTTGGTAATTACTGCCTTGTTCTGTTGTTCTTTGATCTCTGCCGCCCTGTTGCTGTGGACGAGTTTGTTGTCTATTCATACCTTGTTGTTTTCCTTGTCCGTATTGTGTTCCACCCTGAGATGGTCTTTGATATCTTTGTTGTTGACCTTGGGGTCTTCCTTGATTATATTGTGAACCTCTTTGATCAGCTCTCTGTGTCTGACCTTGAGTTCTTCCTTGTAACTGGGAGCCTCTTTCATCTAGTCGTTGTCCCTGGGGTCTTGATCCAGTTTGACCTTGG
>JAAYRE010000065.1 GCA_012518935.1 Clostridiales bacterium | reverse complement strand
TGCATTGGTTAACTCACTAACAGCATTATCAATAATAAGGCTTTTGTTTTTACCAACACACACAGTTAAATCACTTATTAAACCTATGTCTTGATAATTACTTATGGGGTAATAATTTAACCAGCATTGATTGTAGTTCATATATTTCCTCCTAGTTAATGCATGTATTGTCAGTCATACTTTATAAGGTAACAGTCATATCGGAACTGATAATTTTACTATAAGGTTTTTTACCAGTTAGCTGCATACTTCTAGTATCTGGCTGGCTTGTGCCAATAAACACTTCATATTCACCCTCATGAATTATTAATTTACCTTCATTGTTATATAGTCCAAAGGCAGTATCTTTTAAGGTAATTGATATAGTTTTTGACTCACCAGGATTTAAGAATACTTTCTTAAGTCCCTTTAACTGCCAGTTGGGTGCTCCATCCTGTTTTACTTTTACATATACTTGGATGGTTTCTGCACCGGACATGTTTCCGATATTTTTAATTTCTGCTGAACATACTAGTTCTTGACCCTGAGCAACCTTATCAGAATCTATAGATTCATTAGATAGCTCAAAATCAGTATAGGATAAACCATATCCAAAGGGATAGAGGGCTTCATTCTTCATATAACGATAAGTCCTATTAGCCATATTATAATCAGTAAATTCAGGTAGTTCCTCTGTGGTACGATAGAAGGTAACAGGAAGCTTTCCTTCTGGTGAATAATCTCCAAAAAGAATCTGTGCAATGGCTCTTCCGCCCTGTGCTCCAGGATACCAGCCTTGGACAATTGCAGGTATATGCTCATCAGCCCAAGGTATGCTAAGGGCACTGCCTGATAATAATACTAATATAATAGGTTTTCCACTTTTATACAATTCTTTAAGAACTTCTTCTTGTATTCCAGGAAGATTTAAGTTTGGCTTATCTCCGCTGGCAAATTCATTACCTTGATCTCCTTCCTCACCCTCGAGGCCTGGATCAAGGCCAAAGCATGCGATAACAACATCACTCATCTCGCAAACCATTTTAGCTTCAGCTAATCTATCATTTTCCATTCCCAGGGCTTGAGAAGATTTCTTAAAGAGATGGCAACCTTCTGAGTAATATACTCTTGTTTCATCTCCTAGATACTCTTTTATACCTTCTAATATTGTAATATACTCTGAAGCAGTTCCTTCATAGTTACCTACTAAGGCATCTCTATTATTTGCATTGGGTCCAATAACTCCAACTGTTTTTAATTTTGATTTATCTAAAGGAAGAAGTTTATCTTCATTCTTTAATAATACTATGGATTTTCTTGAAGCCTTAAGATTAAGTGCCATATTTTCCTTATTATCCACTTGGTCATAGCCAATCTTATTAAAGGGAACTTTCTCAGGATTGTCAAACAATCCCAGTTTCATACGAGTTGTGACTAACCTTGTAACAGCCACATCAAGGGTCTCTTCCTTAACTAGTCCATCTCTGATTGCTAAAAGAAGATTTCCGAACATATTACCACAGTTCAAATCACAGCCATTATTCATAGCCATGGCTACGGATTCAACTGGGGTAGATGTCACCTTATGATATTCATGAAAGTCCTTAATAGCCCAACAATCTGATACCACATGACCTTCAAAGCCCCATTCATCCCTAAGGATGTCTTTAAGCAAGGTCTTGCTACCACAACAAGGCTCCCCATTAGTGCGGTTATATGCACCCAT
>JAAYRE010000064.1 GCA_012518935.1 Clostridiales bacterium | reverse complement strand
TTGTAAATCTCTACAACCTTATCTTTATGAACCAAGCCATATAGATGGGTAAGAGAAATAATATAGTCGGTTATTTTCATTAGATCGCTCCTTTATAGTTAATACACATAAATCCCAGATTGCTACTATTCTAAGCTGCTCTGGGATCTATCTATGTCAGTGTTATTTAATTGTTCTATTCTTGGTAGTTGCGTTCGAACCGCCATGAGTCTCGGACCATGTCTACCAAAGTTAACCCAGCCTTACTACCCAACTATCTATATCAACAAATATTTTCTGACTCCTGACTCACAGCCCCTAATCTACTCAACTTATATGACACCATACACCCTACTAAACATATCAAGAATCCAAATAGGAATTCCATACTAATATCTAAAGGAGGCGCAATTGAGATAATTGATCCCATGACAAATCCCAAAATAGCATAATATGTATACCCATATGCCTTCTTAAATAGGTAATTTATAATATTTGCAAATAAGAGTATACTTAACCCAAAGCCTACCCCAACAGGCATAATAACCATTAAATCCATGCTGACAATACCATCTAGCAACATTTCATAAGCACCAATATACATTAAAATAAATGAAGAGCTTACACCAGGTACAATGGTTCCAAAACCTATAATAACCCCATATATAATTAGCGCTATAAGGCTTGGACTACTTTCAGGAATAATATCAATAATACTATTCTCTAATATCATAAATAGCACCGTAATACTAAAAGCTATTATACAAGGCAATATATAGGTTCTTTTAAAGCCTTTTTTGTTAGCTTCCTTAAAGACATAGGGAAGAGTTCCAAGCATAAGTCCAATGAATAAAAATTTAACTTGTGATTCATGATGTTCAAATAAATACTTCATAACCCTGCTAAATCCCAAGACTCCAACGCATATCCCAATACCTAATGGAAATAAGGTCTTTATCTTGTTTATTAAATTATGAAATATATTTGCTATAGCATCAGTAAGCTTGTCATATACACCTAGCATTACAGCAAATGACCCACCACTTACCCCAGGAGCAACAGCCCCAATTCCAATTATTATGCCTTTAATAAAATCTGATAAGAATTTCATTTTGAATCAACTCACTTTTTTTGGTTTGATATATTACCATACAATGGTGTATTAGGTACAGAGAATCTACTTATTATTCATCTCAAATCTCCAAGCATCCTGTACCATATCTTCTATAGTCAAATCTGCTTTCCATCCAAGCTCCTGCTCAGCTTTACTAGGGTCAGCAAAACAGGATCCAATATCCCCTGGTCGTCTTCCTACAATCTCATAAGGAACTTCTATATTATTGGCCTTCATAAAAGCATTAACAAGTTCTAGAACAGAGGTACCTTGTCCTGTTCCTAGGTTATAAATTTTTACTCCTGATTCGTTCTTCTCTATGGCCTTCACATGGCCCTTGGCAAGATCTACTACATGGATATAATCTCTAACGCCAGTTCCGTCTATAGTATCATAATCGTTTCCAAATACACTTAGTTTGGAGAGTTGACCTTTAGCTACCTTCGTCACAAACGGCATTAGATTATTTGGAATGCCATTAGGATCCTCACCAATCAATCCGCTCTCATGTGCACCAACAGGATTAAAATATCTTAAAATACTCACAGCTAGCCCATCATTCGCATTCGCTGTATCAGTCAAGATTCTCTCGCTAATAGCCTTAGTCTCACCATATGGATTAGTTGTCTGCTTTAGTTCCATATCTTCTTTCAGTGGAGATAGTTGATCACCATACACAGTGGCTGATGAACTGAATACAAACTTCCCCACACCATACTTCACACACATCTTGCTAAGCACCATTGTAGAAACAAGGTTATTATAATAGTACTGAAGAGGCTTCTCAACAGACTCACCTACTGCCTTAAGCCCTGCAAAGTGAATTACACCATCAATTTTGTGGTTATTGAAGATAGATTCTACAGCTTGTTCGTCAGTTACATCTATCTGATAGAAAGTTGGTCTGATGCCTGTTATGGTAGATAGCTTGTCCAGCACTTCAATCTTTGAGTTAATTAGGTTATCCGCAATTATTACAGTATGGTTATTTTTTATAAGTTCTACGACAGTATGGCTACCGATGAAACCTAATCCTCCGGTTACTAATATGTTCATTGGTCTTGTTCACCTCGCTTTTATCTTCGATATTATAATTTTGATTCTAAAATATCTGCTATCCTCTTGCTTGCTAATCCATCACCATATGGATTGCTAGCATGACTCATTTTTTCATACTCATTTTTATTTTCAAGTAACAATTTAAAAGTTCTGTAAATGACTTCTTCATTTGTTCCAACTAACTTTAAAGTTCCTGCTGTAATTCCCTCAGGCCTTTCAGTTGTGTCACGCATTACAAGAACTGGTTTTCCTAAACTAGGAGCTTCTTCTTGAATTCCACCGCTATCTGTTAGTATTAAATATGATCTTGAAAGGAAGTTATGAAAATCTAATACATCAAGAGGTTCAATGATTCGTATTCTATCACAGTCTCCAAGAATTTCAGTAGCTGTTTCTCTAACTACTGGATTCATATGAATAGGATAAATTGCTTTTATATCAGGATGTTCATCAACAATTTTCTTTATTGCCTTAAACATATGCTTCATCGGTTCTCCAAGATTTTCTCTTCTATGAGCAGTAATCATAATTAGCCTACTATCCGAAGCCCAATCTAACTGCTCATGAGTATAATCATCTTTAACCGTAGTTTTTAATGCGTCTATGGCAGTGTTACCTGTTACATAAATAGCCTCAGGATTTTTACCTTCTTTTATTAAGTTCTCTTTTGACTTTTCAGTTGGGGAGAAATTATAATTTGCTACAATACCAACAGCTTGACGATTAAACTCCTCTGGATAAGGAGAATAGATGTCATAAGTTCTCAGTCCAGCCTCCACATGTCCAATAGGTATCTGCATATAAAAACATGCTAAAGCTGTTACAAATGTTGTCGATGTATCTCCATGTACCAATACCACATCGGGCTTTATTTCTGATAAAATGTCCCTCATTTTATCAAGTATGTTGATTGTCACATCAAATAGTGTTTGCTTGTCCTTCATTATTGATAAATCATAATCTGGGACTACACCAAAAGCCTCTAGTACCTGATCCAACATCTCTCTATGTTGACCTGTAACACAAACGACTGTATCTAATTTATCTCGTGTTTTTAGTTCCTTCACTAAAGGACACATTTTAATTGCCTCAGGTCTTGTTCCAAATACAACTACGATTTTTTTCTTCATCTTTATCACTTCCTACTATTTTTGTATACACGATTTATTCTTTAAATTTTTTATAAAGTTAACTATCTCTATAACAATCCTTTTATTTATTATAAGTGCTCCTATAGCAAGAATTAAGAATAGTATTATTTGATTATATATATTTAGCGTGTAGTATCCTATTATAGATACTATTAGCAGTAATATACTTGGTATCATCTGTATAAATCTAAACTTAAACTTTATTATCGTATTCACAGACTTAATCCTTACAAAGAATAACACGATAAATGATAACATATTAGCTAAAGCAACACCCCATATAGAAAATATTGGAATCATAAGTAAAGATAATATAAAATTACTTACAGCTGCAATGACAGTTGTTGTAAATGCATCCCTCGTCTTCATTGAGGCAGTATAAACAGTTCCTAAAAAGGCAGCTAAAGAATTAAATGAAGTTCCAATGATTAATACAGGCACATATTTCCATGCATCAACAAATTCTCCTGTTATAGTTGTCATATTATAAATCTTAATTACTGGTAGTAAACAGGCTGCTGAACAAAAAGTAAACTTTGAAAAAAGTTGAAATCCTTTTGAATAATATTCATCTCTATCCTCAGACTCAAATTCTCTAATTACATTTTCAGTCCAAGCTAAAAAGAAAATTGAATTAATAGTTGTTAATAATCCTGGAAATTTACTTGCTACAGCTAATATACCATTGTCACTAGAACCATGAAAATATAATAATATATATTTACCTAATAATCCTATTATCCACCAAGAAATCTGATTCGGTATTAAAGGAACACCATATTTCAATTGCTTTTTAATTTCTAATTTGGAAATCTTTGTAAGGTCTATGAATTCCCATATTTTAATTCTTATCGATATAAATATTGCTATTACAAGTGAACCCCCTATTGAAGAAATCAACAAAGATTCTCCGCCCATTCCAAATTTAATTATCAATAAAATATTCATAGTAGCGTGTATTGCGGTTGAAATAACCCCCGTTAGAGCATATTCAACTGTTCTTTGTAACCCTCTAAGTATTTGTTGAAAAAATATGCCCATATAGGTTACAATGAAGTAAATAAAAAATAATAAGGGGTAAGTTAAGTTAAATTTTATGAAAAACGGTATATATAATATTGTAAATATTAGAATCCCAATTGAAAAAATCATAAAAGAGTTTGAAATGCTCTTCTTTCTATCTTCTAAATTCTCATCCGTGCATAAAAACCTAAAAACAGCTTCTGTAACTTGCAATGTGAAAATTGGGGCTATTAGTGGTAAAGTACTTATTAATAAATCAACATTCCCAAAATCCTCACTTGTTAAATAAGCAGTATATAGAGGTAGTAGGAAAAAAGCTAGAAGTTTAGATGCAAAGTTCCCTATAAAGTAGATTGCTGTTGTTTTAATTACTTGACTTCCTCTACTCACTTATTATTCCTACCCTTTCTAATAACCGAACGTAATATTGAATATGGTTTTTGTACTTTTTTATTAAACTCAAATCCACTACAGTAAAAATCTGCTATCCCATCCAAAGATTTAGCCTCATTACTTAAATCGCTAATTAACTCATCATAGAAAACTGGTTTTATCGGATTTTCAGGATATTGTACATTCCAATACTCGATACATTTCTTCTTTTCTAACTCTACTTTATTACTGGACTTTAATTTTTCAAGAAGGGTCTCACCAACTTTGGTCATTGCAATAACCATTGATACTCCCTCTTTATCATCTTTGTATCTAGGTCCCCAATAATCTCCTATCCTTATATCAGCTGATGAACTTGTTCTAAAATTACATTCATAACAAGCTTCCATATAACAGTTTCCTAAAAGAAAGAACCTATACAAAAGATCATTTACATCCTTTTTTACATAATTTTCACCTTCACCTTCGATGTTCATATGCATTACTCTCCAGCCTTTAGATTTATCTCTAAATTTTACATCAGGAGATTCTCCATAGCCGTATTTTGCTGAGCCTTCTTTTATATATTTGTTCCAAAGGTTTTGACTTGGAACTCCATGGCATATTAAGTCCACTAAAATATAATCTTCTCTTTTATTTTTTGATTTTAACAAAAGGTCTATACCTGCAATTTGACATGGCGTTCCAAAAACAACAGCTTCATTAGTGTCATTAATAACATCATTAAACGCTTTCTCTGTACCACTCTGCAAATATTTGGATCCTTTAAATGCATTTAATGAACTTAAATCCCCAGCCTTTGCTATTTTATGAATGGCTTCACGTTTTTCTTTATCGTAGATGCATCCAACAACGTCATAACCTGCAGTAGAAAGAGCTTCTGAAATCTCGTAAGCTGCTCCTCCTGAAGCGGTAGTATTTAATATTTTTTTATCTAATGATTTTAACATATACAGATTATGTCTATCTTTATCTATATCTACTGCTTTATTGGCACTAAAAGGACAGACTGTTTTGCACTTCTTAC
>JAAYRE010000063.1 GCA_012518935.1 Clostridiales bacterium | reverse complement strand
ATGTTTTAGTTTAATCCAGTTAAGATAAACTCTAGCCTTATTGGCAATCCGTTTTCTTTACTGTTTTGTGGTGTATCAATATTTTATTGATACTGTACGTTGACTTTCCTTAATTCCCTTGGATAATCCTTAGGTCTTATAGGTCTGTCTGTTGAAAATCTATTTTGAAGATTTAACATCTTCTGCTTTTAGAATTTTCAGGGTTGTTTCACTGTTCAATTATCAAGGTGCTTGCCGCCCGTCTATTTAAAAACAATGCTGTATTTCTTTGTTTTTAAGGTTTTCTCAGCGGGTCAGCAAAATCAATATTATCACACAGAAATTCCTTTGTCAACAACTTTTTGTTCTAATTTTCTTAATTTTTTTAAAAATAGACTACAACTACGAATTTATTTACTTATTCGTAAAAAGAATGCCCGATTAACAGGCATTCTATACAGAAAATGTATTTATTCTATTTCCTCTTTATTACTTATTCCTTCCATTAAGGCATCTACTATGTCCTGATGCTTCCATATATTTTCTCTTCTGTCTAATAGTCCAAACAATTCTCCGCCTCCAGTAAAGGCTCCATTATCCCACCATATACAAGGAATTCCTTTTTCTGATGCTTTTTGCATATAATATTTTGCCCAGTCTACTCTGGCTTGTGTATTATCCTTGTCCAAGGCTCCAAATTCGCCAATTATTACAGGATACCCTTTACTAATAAATGAATTATAAATATTATTTATTAAATAATCTATATCTTTTGTGTCCCTTGTATTTTCACTGCTCCACTGGGCTGTTCCCCCAATATTAAGAGCAAAATTATATGGTGTATATGAATGTATTGATACTATTATCTTATCGTCCTCTGGAATCACAAAATCCTTCCATGTCTTAGGGTCTGATGATGCTGCATATGTAGGTATCATTAGATGTCGATATGGGTTGTTGCCTTCTGAATTTCTAATGGTGTCAACAAATGATTGATTTAGTTGGTTTATTACATCTCTAGCCTCAGCATTTCCACCATTCCATTCCAATGCGGTTCCTTTCATTCTAGGCTCATTCATTCCTTCAAAGATTAAATGTTCATCATAATCCTTAAACTCATCTGCTATCTGTGCCCATACCTTTGTTAATATTGTTCTTGCTTTTTCAAGGTTATCATATGAAGGAAAATGCCATTCTTCATGATGCATATTTAGTATTACATATAAATCATTATCAATTGCATAATCTACAATCTCTTTTACTCTTTCTAGCCAAACATCATGTATTATATATTCTGGCTCTGGGCCTAAATGATTTCCCCAGGATACAGGTATTCTTACTATTTGAAATCCTGTTTCCTTCAGTGTTATAAATATTTCTTCGCTTGTCTTTGGATTTCCCCAAGACATTTCAGAAGTCAGTAAGGCTCCCCCTCCAGTAGCATCTAATGTATTTCCTAAATTCCACCCAATTTGAAACTCCTTTACTAGTTCTATGGATGGTATATCTCTGATGGTCAAGGGGGGTTGAGATGATTCATCTTCTTCTATGGTATTTTCTTTTTCCTCATTAGTAGTTATATCCTCTACTGATACTGTATCTTCTTTTAATATATCTTCTTTTAATATATCATTTTGTTCCTTATTACAGGATGTAAGGGTAAAACTAATAAAAAAACATAGGATCATTATAAGAATGGAGCCCTTTTTCTTCATCATGTCTTCCTCCAAATCTAGAATTTCTTTCTTTTAAATATAAATAATTTCAATCATATTCCTATTATAACCTAATCTCAGAGGAACTCAACCACTTGCTGCATCGACTAGATAATAAAATTAAAACCGGACATATATATTGGTACAATGGTAAATTCATTGTGTCAATATATATGTCCGGTTATAACGGAGAAAGAGGGATTTGAACCCTCGCGCCGGTTGCCCGACCTACACCCTTAGCAGGGGCGCCTCTTCAGCCTCTTGAGTATTTCTCCAATTACTGAATTTTAAAACTATATAACTATTATAAAACATATGGCGGAAACAAAAATTAGTATAACAAAACCATTAACTTTTGTCAACTTAATAAATTACTTATTCTATATAATTATTACCTATTCTCATATAAATTATTTCCCTTTGAATCAATTGCTACAATTACTGGTAATTTTTCTACATATAATTCATGAATCGCTTCTGTTCCCAAATCACCATAAGCAATAACCTTAGATTTCTTTATGCACTTTGAAAGCAAGGCACCAGCTCCTCCTATTGCTACTAAATATACGGCCTTGTTTTGTATAATAGACCTTATTACTTCCTTGCCTCTTTTGCCTTTTCCTATCATACCCCCTAGCCCCTTATTGAGTAAGGTGGGAGTATACTTATCCATACGACTAGCAGTGGTAGGACCTGCAGAACCAATGACAGAACCGGGACGGGCTGGAGATGGTCCCATATAATAAAGTATGTTATCCTCTAAAGAAAATGGTATCTTTTCTTCTTTAAGTATAGCCTCATATATTCTCTTATGGGCTGCATCCCTTGCTGTATATATGGTTCCTGTAATAAATAAGTTATCACCAGCCTTAAGTTGGGCTACTTTTTCTTTTGTTAGGGGTGTTATAATATCTTTATACAATCTACTCCTCTTTTCCTGTATTATTATAAAAATACTACTTATATTACCCTTGTAACATGTCTATTAACATGACAGCTGATATTAATAGCAAGGGGAAGCCCGGCTATATGGGTTGGATATGTCTCAATATTGACCCCCAGGGCTGTGATTTTTCCTCCAAGACCTGCCGGACCTATTCCTGTTTTATTTATCTCATCTAACAACTCTTCCTCCAACTTTCTTATATGAGGCTTATCAGATCTGATATCTATGCTTCGTATTAATGCCCTTTTAGCAAGAAGAGCACATTTTTCAAAACTTCCTCCTATGCCAATACCTACAACTATAGGTGGACAGGCATTGGGTCCAGCAAGTTTTACTGTTTCCAGTACAGCATGCTTAATTTCCTCTATTCCATCAGCTGGTTTTAACATATATATGCGACTCATATTTTCACTGCCAAACCCTTTTGGTGCCACTGTTATCTCAATCTTATCCCCTGCTACTATTTCATAATAAATAACTCCTGGGGTATTGTCCTTAGTATTTTCTCTTAGGATGGGATCCGATACTACAGACTTTCTCAAGTAACCTTCCCAATAACCAAGGCCTATCCCCTTATTGATGGCTTCCTCTAATAAGCCTCCCTTAATATGTACTTCTTGACCTATTTTAATAAATACAATTGTCATTCCCGTATCCTGACATATGGGTATAGATTCGCTGGCTGCGATATCTATATTCTCATTTAGTTGTTTAAGTACAGACTTTCCAAGAGAAGAGGTCTCTTTAGTATAAGCCTCTCTAATATGTTTATCTACATCAGAAGCCAACTTATAGTTGGCTTCTATGCACATTTCTTTTATATTTGTTGTTATTTCTTCTACACTAATATACCGCATACTACATATCATCTCCAAAGAAATTATCCCTACAGATTCTATGGTTCCTCTGGCTCCTCGGATTCATCACTTTCATCATTTTCATCTGGCTCATCTGGCTCATCTGATTCCTCAAGTCTCTGTATTTCTTTGTCTGAAGATTCAACTACTACGTCCTCTTCATCCAATTCCTTCTCAAGGTTTTTAATAACGTCTTCTTCCGATTTGCTTCCACTTTCTTCTCTAACCTTTGCCACACTGGCTACGGTAACATTTTCATCTAAATTCATCAATTTCACTCCGGAAGTAATTCTTCCAAGAACTGATATGTCACTGACTAAGATGCGGATGATTATTCCTTCTGTAGTTATAAGCATAACCTCGTTGTCTTCATTTACTGCCTTAACAGATATGACTTCTCCTGTCTTTTCAGTTATCTTGTAGCATTTTACACCTTTTCCGCCACGGTATTGCCTGTTAAACTCAGTTAATTCACTTCGTTTGCCCATACCATTAGCTGATACGAATAGCATATAATCTCCTTGGGTATCCAGTTGCATTCCTATAAGCTCATCATCTCCAACTAAGGTCATGCCCTTTACACCCATGGCTGTTCTACCAAGAGGTCTTACATCTTCCTCACTAAAGCGAATACACATACCATTCTTGGTAACAAGGAATATATCCCTCCTGCCATTAGTAACTTTAACTTCAATAAGCTCATCATCTTCTCGTAGGGTAATTGTAATCAAACCTGATTTTCGAATATTCTCATATTCCTTTATACTGGTTTTCTTCACAATACCTCTCTTTGTGGCCATAAATAAATATCTATCTTCTTTAAATTCCTTAATTGGAATTATTGCTGTAACCTTCTCATCAGGCATAAGTTGCAGTAAGTTAATTATAGCTGTACCCCTTGCTGTCCTACTTGCTTCAGGAATCTCATAGGCTTTTAGCCTATATACACGACCTTGATTAGTGAAGAACATTATATAATGATGATTCATTGTCATAAATAAATCTTCTATAAAATCATCTTCTATGGTCTGCATTCCCTTTATTCCCTTACCACCACGGTGCTGACTTTTAAAATTATCTACGGTCATTCTCTTAATATATCCTAGCTTTGTCATAGCAACCAGGGTAATATCGTTAGGAATTAAATCTTCCATAGATAAATCAAATTCATCAAAGCCTATCTTAGTTCTTCTATCATCACCATATTTATCTCTAATAAATGTAATTTCTTCCTTAATAACTCCGAGTAACTTCTTTTCGTCTGCTAAAATTGCCTTATATTCTGCAATCTTTACTTGTAACTCTGCAAATTCTGCCTCAATCTTTTCTCTTTCAAGTCCTGTAAGAGCACGAAGTCTCATATCTATTATAGCTTGAGCTTGTGCATCTGTTAGACCGAATCTCTCAATTAAGCGTTCCTTTGCAATATTGCCATTAGCAGAACCTCTAATAATGCGAATTACTTCATCAATATTATCAAGGGCAATCAATAATCCCTGCAGAATATGGGCTCTTTCCTCAGCCTTATTTAGATCATATTGTGTTCGTCTAGTAACAACTTCCTTCTGATGCTCCAAGTAATACTTTAGCATCTGAAGAATATTAAGTACTCTGGGTTCATTATTAACCAAAGCCAACATAATAACCCCAAAAGTATCCTGCATTTGAGTATGTTTATACAAATGGTTTAACATTACATTGGCATTAACATCCTTACGAAGTTCAATAACAATTCTCATGCCATTTCTATCAGATTCATCTCTTAATTCAGTTATACCATCTATCTTCTTATCTTTAACTAAATCTGCAATTTTTTCAATTAGTCGTGCCTTATTAACCATATAAGGAAGCTCTGTAACTATAATACGAGGCTTACCATTAGACATGGTCTCAATCTCTGAGACAGCACGAACCTTAATCTTTCCTCTTCCTGTTCTATAAGCTTCTTCTATTCCTGCTCTTCCAAGAATCTCAGCACCGGTAGGAAAATCAGGACCTTTAATAACCTGAAGAATTTCATCAATTTCAGTTTCTCTATCTTCATCTATATGATTATCGATTAACTTCAATACACCATCAATAACCTCCCTGAGGTTATGGGGGGGAATATTGGTTGCCATACCAACAGCAATGCCAGATGTTCCGTTTACCAATAGATTAGGAAATCTTGCTGGAAGTACGTCAGGTTCTCTTTCTGTTTCATCAAAGTTAGGATTAAAGTTTACTGTATCTTTATTAATGTCTGAAAGCATTTCTGTGGAGATTTTACTAAGCCTTGCTTCTGTATAACGCATGGCTGCAGCTCCATCACCATCAACTGAACCGAAATTACCATGTCCATCAATAAGAGGGTACCTGGTGGAGAAATCTTGTGCGAGCTTAACAAGTGCATCATATATAGAGCTATCACCGTGGGGGTGAAATTTACCCATGGTATCACCGACAATACGGGCACATTTACGGTGAGGTTTGTCCGGGCCATTATTTAATTCAACCATTGCATATAGAATTCTTCTTTGTACCGGTTTCAAACCGTCCCTAACATCGGGAAGTGCACGGGACGCAATGACTGACATTGCATAATTTATATAAGATGTTTCCATTGTTTTCTTCAAGTCTACATCTTGCACTTTGTCAAAGATATACTCATCCATTCTTTTTCCTCCGCTTTCCTACTTGAGCTAAGTATTTAGATTAGTTTTCCTTTAGAGGTTTTATCTAATCTTAAGTATAGCTATAAAATATCTATAATTATATATCCAAATTGCGAACATACTTTGCATTTGCTTCAATAAATTCTCGCCTTGGTTCAACCTTGTCCCCCATAAGGGTTGTAAAGGTTAAGTCAATCTCTGAAGATTCATCTTCATCCATAGTGACCCTAAGTAAAACTCTTTTTTCAGGATCCATGGTTGTATCCCATAGTTGCTCAGCATTCATTTCACCAAGACCTTTATAACGCTGTATCTTATTATTACCATCTCTGCCGAGTTCCTCAAGAATTTTTTCTAATTCATCATCACTATAGGCATAGCGCATAGTCTTGCCCCTTTCAACTTTATAGAGAGGAGGCTGTGCCATGTACACATATCCTTCCTTAATTAGCTCTGGCATAAATCTATAGAAAAATGTTAATAGTAGGGTTGCTATATGTTCACCATCTACATCAGCATCAGTCATAATGATTATCTTATGATATCTAAGCTTAGAGATATCAAAATCATCGGATATTCCTGTGCCAAATGCTGTTATCATAGTTCTAATTTCATTATTTGATAAAATTCTATCTAGCCTTGCTTTTTCAACATTTAATATCTTCCCTCGAAGTGGTAGGATTGCCTGCGTAGCCCTTGATCTAGCAGTTTTTGCTGAACCTCCGGCGGAATCTCCCTCAACAATATATATTTCACATTTAGAAGGATCTTTTTCTGAACAATCTGCCAGTTTACCAGGAAGACCTAAGCCCTCTAAAGCTGTCTTTCTTCTAGTAAGATCTCTAGCTTTTCTTGCAGCATCCCTTGCTCTTTGAGCTAGAACCGCTTTTTCACAAATAGTCTTACCAACACTTGGGTTTTGCTCCAAATAATAGGTTAGTTGTTCACTTAATATGCTTTCTACGGCACCTCTGGCTTCACTATTGCCAAGCTTTTGTTTTGTCTGACCTTCAAATTGAGGATCTGTAAGCTTTATACTTATAATTGCAACAAGACCTTCCCTTATATCTTCTCCTGTTAAGTTAGGCTCGTTATCCTTAAGATACTTATGGCTTCTAGCATAATCATTGAAGGGTTTTGTTAGTGCATTCTTAAAGCCTATCATGTGGGTTCCGCCCTCAGGAGTTGTTATATTATTAACAAAACTATAGCAACCTTCTACATATGTTTCATTATGTTGCATAGCAACTTCAACATATACATCATTCTTTAAGCCTTCACAATATATAATGTCATTATACAAAGGATCTTTATGTCGATTTAGATACTGAACATACTCTTTTATGCCACCTTCATAATGGAAAACCTTCTCATTTACTTCTTCCCCTCTATAATCCCTGAGAATAATCTTAATACCTTTGGTTAAGAAGGCCATTTCCCTTAGGCGTTGTTTTAAGATATCGAAATCAAATATTGTTTCTTCAAATATTTCGTCATCAGGAAGGAAGGAAACCTTGGTACCTCTTAAGTCGGTCTCACCTTTTTCCTGAAGGTTTATTACAGGCTTACCCTGTTCATATTTTTGAAAGTATTTTATACCATCAACACAAATCTCTACTTCCAGCCACTTTGAAAGAGCATTAACTACACTTGCTCCTACTCCATGTAAGCCACCAGAGACCTTATATCCGCCACCACCAAATTTTCCTCCAGCATGAAGTTTTGTAAAGACTACCTCTACAGCAGATACACCTGCTTTTTGATTAAGGCCTACTGGTATCCCACGTCCATTGTCCATTACAGTAATGGAATTATCCTTGTGAATATTTACTTCTATAGTGTCACAATAACCAGCTAATGCCTCATCAATAGCATTATCAACTATCTCATATACCAGATGATGAAGTCCCTTGGAAGCGGTGGAACCAATATACATTCCAGGCCTTTTTCTAACTGCTTCTAGTCCCTCTAATATTTGAATTTGATCTGCACCATATTCGTATTCATTACTCATGTTTTTACTCTCCATTCATCACAATCATCTGTTTGATAATACCTATCATTAATTTTCACTGGTAATAGTACCATTAACCACATGGAATATTTTGTTATAGTCAAATCTATTATTAATAAATTCTTCTAGTCCAGTACAAGTTATAAATGTCTGAATCTCCCCTATGCTATTAAGTAAATAATTTTGTCTATTTCTATCTAGTTCAGACAACACATCATCTAATAATAGAATAGGATTTTCTTTTGTTACTTCCTTTACAAGTTCCAATTCACCTAACTTTAAGGATAAGGCTGCTGTTCTTTGTTGTCCTTGAGATCCAAACCTTCGTAATTCTATATTATCACATAAAAAAGACATATCATCTCTATGGGGTCCTATACTAGTCATTTTCAATAACAAATCCTTCTCAAAAGAATTTCTTAATCTTTTGTCATAGTCTTCTTGCTTTACATTGGGGACATATTGAAGTGTTAGTTCTTCTTTCCCTCCGGTTAATTTCTTATGTATCGGCCCAATTAACTTATTTATTTTTTTTATATATGAATCCCTAGTATCAATAATAACACTTCCGTGCTCTATAAGTTTTGCATCCCATATATATAGTGTATCCAACAATTTACTGTTAAAACTTATTTGCTTTAGAAGATTATTTCTCTGGGCTAATGCCTTATTATAATTAGTCAAATGATACATATATATTTTATCTAATTGGCATAATTCTAAATCCAAAAACCTTCTTCTTTCTGCCGGACCATTTTTTATAATATTCAAATCTTCCGGCGAAAAAAACACAAGGTTAAGTAAACCAAATAATTCACCTTGTCTTTGAATTGGAACTCCATCAATTGCAACCCCTTTAGCCTTGTTTTTCTTCAAATGCATATCGATTTTATGGGGTATCTGGTTTTTTTCTATTTTTATACGTATATGTGCCTCATCTTTATTAAAACGGATAATTTCTCTGTCCTTACTTCCTCTATGAGATTTTGTTGTTCCACAAAGATATATTGCCTCTAAAATATTGGTCTTTCCCTGAGCATTTTCTCCGTAAAAAATATTGGTACCCTTATCAAATAGCAAATTCAACTGTTCATAATTTCTATAGTCCATAAGTTCCAATGACTTAACAATCATTATTGCACCATCGTTTCTTTCTGATAAAATACCTAATAAGAATTATTTTACTATCTTTACCTCTTGTCCTTGATATTCTACAATATCTCCGTCATGGAGTTTCTTACCTCTCCTGGTTTCTACAAGACCATTGACTTTAACTTTTCCTTCTTGTATAACAAATTTCGCATCTGATCCGGATCCAATTAATCCAGATGCCTTTAATGCCTGTCCTAATTTAATATATTCATCTCTTAATTTAATCTGATTCATTTCTCTCTTTCCCTCATAGATACAAGACTAATGTTATGAAGCAACATTAATGTTAATTGGTAAAATCAGATATATATAGGACTCATCCTTATCCCTAATAAAACAAGGCATCTTAGGATTAATTAAATATATATCTACTGTCTCATCATCAATAACCCTTAATGCATCTGTTAAAAATTTAGGGTTAAATCCTATTATAATATCCTTACCTTCCATGACAATATCAATATTTTCATTCATGGATCCTATAGCAGTATTAATATTTAATTCTAAATTATTATCACCTATACGAATTATTATAGGTTTTTTATCTGTTTCCCTAATAAGCAAAGATGCTCTATCTATACAGCTTAATAATTCTTTTTTATTAATGGTCACTTTAGTTTCATAATCACTAGAAAGCATCTGATCTATCCTATAATACTCTCCTTCAATAAGTCTGGTAACAACTATGGTTTCATCAAATTCAAATAAAGCATGCTTATCTGTGAAAAATATTTCAACTGTGGAAGATGCTTCACCTGATAGAATTTTGCTTATTTCATTTAGAGTCTTTCCAGGGATTATAATCTTTTTGTCTTCATACTCTTCATTTAATTTTATCTTACGAATTGATATTCTATGTCCATCTAGAGAAATTACCCTTAATTCATTTTTCTTAATATCAAACAGCTCTCCAGCCATAATTTTATTACTTTCATTATCTGATATAGAAAATACAGTCTGTCGTATAACTTCTTTTAAGGTAAACTGAGAAAGGGTAATTGGATTATTCTTTTCAACTTCTGGAAGTAAAGGAAATTCTCCCCCTGATCTTCCTGCGATGGAAAATTTCGCTTTTTCACATATTATTTCTGTCATATAATTTTCATCAGTATAGATAGATACTTCATTCTCCGGAAGTCTTCTTACTATTTCAGAAAAAACCTTAGCGTTTAAGGCTACAGTTCCCTCTTCTAATATATTTCCTTTAACCATGGTCTCTATTCCCAATTCCATATCATTGGCAATTAACTTAATACCTAAACTAGTTGATTCTATTATAAGACATTCCAATATAGGCATAGTTGATTTTGCAGGAACAGCCTTAAGCACAATATTAACACTATTTAGTAAATCTGATTTTTGACATTGTATCTTCATATGTGAATAAACTCCCTTCCCGTTCTTATATAGATATATATAATATATTTTTAGTAGTCTTAGTAATAAGGGTTGTGAAATTGTTGAAATCATATCTGAACCCTTAAAAATAATGGATTTGAAGATGTTAAATGTTTGTAAATGGGTAGTAAATATCAAGTGGAAAACCCATCACTTACAAACAACCCATAAAATGTTAAAAATAAAATAAACAATAAATTAACATGATATCAACTTTTCATCAACAAAAAATATAATCTTATTCGGGATTAATTTTTTTAATAAGCACATCAATTGTGTTATGTATGGATGGATCCTTTTCTATATCTTTGGAAATCTTGTCATAGCCATGAATAACTGTTGAATGATCTCTATTACCTAATGACTTTCCTATATCAGTAACAGAATTATCCGTCAAATGCCTAGCAAGATACATAACAATCTGACGGGGATAAGAAATATTACGACTCTTGTTCTTTGAATAGACATCACTAGCTGAAATATTAAAATGTTCAGCAACAACATCTACTATTAATTCAGTAGTAATTATTTTTTTCTCATTGGGAGAAATAATATCCTTTAAGGCTTCTTCTGCTAACTCTACATTAAGCTCTCTTTTTTTAAGTTTAGAAAAAGCAACTATTTTGGTAAGAGCACCTTCTAGCTCTCTAATATTGGATTTAATATTATTGGCAATGTATTTTAATACTTCATTGTCTATTCTATTACCATCCAATTCTTCTTTTTTCTTTAATATTGCCATTCTTGTTTCATAATCGGGGGGCTGAATATCTGCCATTAGACCATGTTCAAACCTTGACCTAAGCCTGTCCTCCAAAGTAAGCATTTCTTTAGGTGGGCGATCACTGGAAATAATAATTTGTCTTTTTGACTCATGTAAAGTATTAAAGGTATGGAAAAACTCTTCCTGGGTACTTTCCTTACCTATTATAAATTGAATATCGTCTATTAAGAGAATATCTATACTACGATATTTTTCCCTAAATTGTGTTGTGGTTTTCTTTTGTATAGCATCAATTAATTCATTAGTAAATTTCTCACTGGTTACATATAAGACCTTAGTGTCAGGATTCTGACTTAGAACAAAGTGAGCTATAGAATGCATTAAGTGTGTTTTACCTAGTCCAACACCTCCATATATAAAAAGAGGGTTATAGATTTCCCCTGGATTTTCTGCTACTGCTAAAGCTGCAGCCCTGGCAAACTCATTATTACCACCAACCACGAAGGTATCAAAAGTATATCTAGGGTTTAAGAAAGATGGTAAAATATTAGTCTTGCCAGCAGATGAAGATTTATTTTTACTGCTCATAATATCCATCTGACTAGCTAGAACAAAATTAATGTCATAGTGTTCGTTTAGTATTTCTTCAATAGATACTTTTAGTAAAAGCTCATATTTATTCTTTATAACATTAAGACTTGGAGGCCCAATTCTCTCATCGTTAATAACTATAGTTATAACATGGTCCTTCACATCATAAACTCTTAAAGGTTTTAACCAAGTATTATATGAAACATCAGTAATACCATACTCAGATATTAAAAATTTTAAAATTTCATCCCATTTTGCTTCAATTGTATTTTTCATTATTGCCTCCATAGATACTCACATAGTTATATATTATAACAATTTGATGAAATTTTCAATGGTTATTATAGCCGTTGAAATATTTCGTCAATTTGTGGAAAAGTTGATAATAATAATAACAATATTAACAAGGGTCAAATATGGATAAATCAATAATATAGATAACATTATTAAGAAAAAGATAAGACTTTATCCACAATGATTAAAAAGTTATCAACAAAATTGTTTGCAGATTACTTATATATAGAAGAAACTCGGTCAAAAAGGATATTTTTTGATACAGTATAAGGGAAATAAACTCTTGACTAGAGGGGTAATTGCGAATATAATGGACATGATATTCCAAAATAGTAGCAGATATTATGCTCAACTAATAATAGAGCGCCGGTACGTTTGAAGGAGGTGCATAGCAATGAAAATGACATATCAGCCAAAAAAGAGAAAAAGATCAAGGGTACATGGATTTAGAGCTAGGATGAGCACAGCAGGTGGAAGAAAAGTACTTTCTGCAAGAAGAGCAAAGGGAAGAAAGAAGCTTTCAGCTTAATTTTAAATAAGGTCGCATTATGTGGCCTTTTCTTCTATCCATATTAAAAATGGTGATTGTGACCAATACAATTGGTTATAATAATGGTAATGAAAATTATGAAAAAAACAATATCAATTAAGAAAAATGAAGATTATAGAAAAGTATATAGTACCGGAAAATCATATGCTAATAAAAACTTGGTTATGTATATGAAAAAGAATGAATTAGGTATTAATAGAATTGGAATATCAGTTAGTAAGAAAGTGGGAAACTCTGTAATTAGGCACAGAATTACTCGATTAATAAGAGAAAGCTATCGATTGAATGAAGATAGCATATTAGATGGATTGGACATAGTAGTTGTCGCAAGAATAGGTGCCAAGAAAAAAACATATTTTGAGATTGAAAAATCATTATTACACCTTATGAAATTACATGGTATATTGGTAAAGAATTGAAGAGTAGAATATTAATTTGCATCGACATAGAAGAAGGTTCTGAGATTGATAAAAAAATTTCTAATATATATTGTACGTCTTTATCAGAAATTTGTATCGCCTCTAAAAAGAACATCCACTTGTAATTTTACTCCAACTTGTTCTTCATATGCAATAGAAGCATTAGAGAAATATGGAGCAATAAAAGGATCGTACTTGGCAGTTAGGCGAATTTTAAAATGTCATCCTTTTCATAAGGGAGGATATGACCCTGTTCCTTAAATATTGGGTTAAAAAATTTAGAAAAGTCCTAAGGAGGATTTAAATTTGGAAGGAATATTATTAGGT
>JAAYRE010000006.1 GCA_012518935.1 Clostridiales bacterium | reverse complement strand
TACATTTTCCTCATTTGGATTCTCACCTTGAAAATTGGCATAAATAATTGTTTCATCAGTATCAGTGTCCTGTTCGGTATACCACTTATAGATAGATTCTTCCGGTACCCAACTGCACTCATAAACTTCGCCTTTGATACACTCTTCTAAAGTTGTAGTTTCATACATGGCCTTGTTATTTAGATATACGCAGCCAGTATGTTTATTTGGTGTAGCGAAATACCAGTCTCCAAATACTAAGGTTGTATAGGGGTTATAATCACCAAATAAACTGTTTGCAATTCGGCAAACCCAGACATTTCCTTCGTAATGTTGCCAGGTTTTTACCTGTTCTGCACCAGTAATCACAGCACCAAGAGGTGTTGTACTGATATAAGTAATACGGGCATCTTCAGTACCGGCATGAACCGGATCAACATATTCCCTGTAAACCCCAGGTGCTACCAAGACTTCATCACCAGGAAGTGCTACTTTGGCGGCTTCTTTGATACGTCTAAATGGTCTCTCCTTGGAACCGTTGCCGTCTTTTACAGCATTTGCATCTACATAGTATTTCATGATAATACCTCCTCGTATTTATGTTTTAGAAGCAGATAACTAATATTTATATATAGGATGCTAATCCTGATATTATTATATCACGGTGATTCAGATAATACAGTATTATTAATAAAATTAAATATATAGCTCCATCAACTATATTACCAGATGGTATAGCCTTTTATTGTTGACAAATTAGAATTTCTAGTTTATATTTAATGCAATATTTTGGAAACAATGCTCTAGCCGCTTATCTTTTATCATAGGTGGCTTTTGATATATGAAAAGGGGGAGAATATGAATACAAACATTATTTATCCAGATTACAGCAATTCTATAGCTAATCTTGCAAATTCTATTTTGAAAAAATGGGAACTTCCGACTAATGGTGGAACTCTTAAGCTTCTGGATATGTATCTTAAGAAATATTATAAGAATGTAGTGGTTATTCTTCTTGATGGAATGGGCAAGTGCATTATTGAGCGTAATCTTAAAAAAAGCGGCTTTTTTAATAATCACTTAGCGGGTACATACAGTTCTACCTTTCCACCGACTACAGTAGCGGCGACAGTATCAATTGATAATGGCCTTACACCCTGTGAACATGGATGGCTTGGATGGGACTGTTACTTTCCGCAGATAGACAGGAATGTAACGGTATATTATAACACAGATACCGAGTCCAAAGAGAAGGTGGCTGAGGAGAGTATTGCATGGAAGTACTGTGGATATTCAAGTGTAATTAACAAGATTAATTCAGCTGGGGGAAGAGCACATTATGTTACACCATTTAACCCACCTTACCCGGGAACATTTGAGGAAAGCTGCGAACTTATAAAAACATATTGTGAGGAGCCCGGGCAAAAGTACATTTACTGTTACTGTAATGAACCAGACTATACTATGCATAGAACTGGCTGCTATAGTGACGAAGCAAAACAGGTGATTTCATCACTTGAAAAAAGGATAGAAAGTCTTGCAGATGAACTAAAGAACACTCTTGTGATAGTAACTGCAGACCACGGTCATGTTGACACAAAAGGTGTATGTATAAAAAGTTATCCAAAGATTATGAATTGCCTGAAAAGAATTCCTTCTATTGAACCTAGGGCATTGAATCTGTTTGTAAAGGATGATAGAAGAAGCGAGTTTGAGAAAGAATTCACTAAAGAATTTGGTGATAAGTTTCTCCTTTTGCCAAAAGAAAAAGTGCTTGAAATGAAATTATTTGGATATGGAGCAGAACATAAAGATTTTCGAGAGATGTTAGGAGATTACCTTGCCGTGGCAATAGATGATTTGTCTATCTTCAATACAGAGGAAGAAGTAGAGAAATTTATAGGTGTTCATGCGGGACTTACGAAAGACGAGATGATTATTCCACTGATTATTGTGGAAAAGGAATAAAGGGGCTATGGAAATATGGCAGGAGTATTTTGAAAAGTTTTATTGAGCTGTTGAATGAATCTGATCTAGATGAGCCATAAAATAGCATTAAATGGTTAGACAAATGTAATGTTGAAATGATTGACAGTGTGTATTAATATAGAATTATTGGAAATTTGATTACAGCTTTGTAATTACATATGAAATGGAAAGATTATTTTATTTGCTGGAGGATTGATTATGAACTTAGAAGAATTACAATTAGATTGTGCAATTAAGCAAAAAAAAGGATTGCACTTTATTTTAGCATCAATTATTATTTGGTCTACTGTACTGATTATTCATTTATCATCATTACCTATCCTGACGAAGAACTTATTTACCTTCTGTTCCACAGCCCCATTAATGCCTTTAGCATTTTTAATATCCAAGGCAATTAAGGTGGACTTTCAAAATAAATAAAATCCCCTTACTATTTTAGGTGTTATTTTTTCTTTAAACCAAATATTATATTTATTAATTGCCATGTGGATATATCCAACACTACCAGAAAAAATGCTAATGATAATCGCAATGATTTTTGGGGCACATTTGTTACCGTTTGGTTGGTTATATAAGTCTAAATCCTATATAGTGTTTGCTATCTTAATACCCATTTTATCACTTATAATTGGTGTTAATTTTGAGCCTTATGTGATTGCAATAATGATGATAGGAATAGAAATATTATTTAGCATTAGTTTAATATTTGAAAACAGAAAATTGAGAAAAATTTAGAACATGAAATATAAGTTCAGGTTGAAACTATAGAAAGGCTATTGAATTATTGAAATAAGATAAAAATATATTGACAAACGATGAATAATTAGCTATTATCAATATATAATAAATCATAGAGGTGCTATTTATGAAACGTAATTCAACTACTATCTTGCGTCTAGCTATATTTATTGCTGGGGCAATAGTACTAACTATATGTGGTGGTGCGGCCTGGTTGGCAATAGAAACCAACCCTTCTTCAGAGTATTTTACATTGTCTTATGTTTTATTTGCTGGTTCATGTTTGGCGGCTATACCATTTCACATGGCTCTGTATCAGTCTTATAAACTACTTAAATTAATTGATACTGATTGTGCATTTTCAGAAGTATCAGTAAAGGCCTTGAATATAATTACCCGTTCTGCTCTAATAGAGTTTATTATTTGTACACTGGGTGGCTTACCCTTCTTCTATACACTGGCACAGAAGGATGATGCACCGGGTCTTGTAGTTATCGGAATGGGGATAGCCGGTGTTGCTTTCATAATTTTTGTGTTTGCCTCTGTTCTAAATCAGCTATTACAGAAAGCTATTGCTATTAAATCTGAAAATGACTTAACGATCTGAGGTGAAGAATATGTCAAT
>JAAYRE010000062.1 GCA_012518935.1 Clostridiales bacterium | reverse complement strand
GAACATTTGCTGCTGTTCTATTCTTATTATCAGTTAAGGCCTCTACTATAATAGCAGTACCGTTTGGTCCATAGCCTTCATAAGTAACTGATTCAAAGTCAACAGCATTAGCATCCCCTGCTGCCTTTTTAATACTTCTATCTATGGTGTCATTTGGCATATTATTAGCTTTAGCTTTTGCAATAACATCCCTCAAACGGCTATTCTCATTGGGGTCTGCACCACCTTCTTTTACTGCAACAGCTATCTCACGGCCAATCTTAGTAAATATCTTTCCCTTAGCCGCATCGTTCTTTTCTTTTTTATGTTTTATGTTCGCGAATTTGGAATGTCCAGCCATATATATTCTCCTTATATCTTCTTATTTTAATTGTATCTGTTTTTCTACATAACAATATATCATCTAATAGTGATTGTCAAAATACTGGAGTAATTCAATCTACACTGATGATATAGATTAATGTGTTGATATACATGTTATAATATATGTAACCCATGGAATAGACAGATTACTATTCCACATTATTTATTATCTTATTAAGCCTCTCCATGACAGGTAGAGTCTCCTCAGTGGACCTTATGGCACACAATATGGTATCATCCCCTGCAATACAACCTACAATGCCATTTATGTGAAGTGCATCAAGGGCAGCTGCCACTGCCATAGCCATACCTGATACAGTCTTGATTACCAAGATGTTCTGAGCCCTATCCATGGACACAAATCCATCTCTTAATACTCTAGTATATTTCTCCCCAAGTCCAGGCTCAGCTTTCTGCATGGCAATGTATTTTTGTCTACCATCATCTAAGGCAACTTTAGTAAGCTTCAAATCCCTAATATCTCTAGATACTGTTGCCTGTGTTACATTATAGCCCTCTTTCATCAACCACTCGGCCAGTTCTTCTTGTGTTTCGATATCATACTTGTTAATTAACTCAAGGATCTTACTTTGTCTACTTAATTTCATACTAATTACCAGCACCCTTTCTTATTATTTATACATTATCACCATTATTAATTAATTTGGAACGTAGTATTTCAAATATACCGGTCTGGTTAAGTCTTATCAGTTTAGTTTCATATTGTGCTTTATTAATTATCAACTGATCCTCTAATCCAAGTTCAATAATCTTTTGACCATCAAATGTTGCTATTGCATTATCTTGTTTGGCACTTTTGCTTTTCTTTATTATTATCTTAATGGTATCCTCTGAAGATACCACTATGCTTTTAGGGCTTAATGTATGGGGACAGATTGGTGTAATAACAATTGCATTTGTATTTGGAATTATTATTGGTCCCCCAGCTGACATATTATAGGCAGTGGAGCCGGTTGGGGTCGCAATTATTACTCCATCTCCCCTAAAATCATCTACCAGCATATCATTTACATATATTTTTAAGCTGATTATCCTTGAAAATCCTTTTTGAGTTAATACAATATCGTTTAATGCATAACCTACAGAGGATTTATTATTATCATAATTGTTATGATTAGATCTTTTACGGATATCTCCTCTAACCATTATACGCTTTTCTATGTCAAATTCATCTGCAAATAGCTTGTTTAGTGCCTCTGCAATATTATCTTTCTCAACCTCAGTAAGGAATCCTACTGTCCCAAGATTTATACCTAGAATGGGAATATCTAAGGGCATTAAATTAGTTGCGGCATGTATTAATGACCCATCACCACCTAAGACAAGGGCACATTCAGCATCCTTGTATGCTTCTTTATTATCGGCTAAGGATACAATATTGATACAAGTAGCTTGTCTTCCTGATGATTGGATATACGAAGCAACTTTCTTTGTAAATGAATTATCCCTATCCTTATCCTCATTGGTTATCAATAAAAACCTATCCATACTATGTTTGCTCCCCTAATCAACTATAAAAGTGCAACATATATTACCATAAAATTCAAGCAATGCTTATATGCTTAACATAATTACAATTCATTATGAGCTTTCATAACAAGTGACCTAATCTGCTCCTGACTAATTAAGTGACCTGTATTAGTCTCTGTATCTATATCATCTTTATGGCAACTATTTTTTACTCTCTTCTTTAAATATAACAAATATTCAATATTACCTTCAGGACCCTTAATAGGGGAATAATCAATTCCCATACTATCAAAGCCAATTTCATGCCCATAGGCTTGTACACTTTGGATTACATCCATATGTACCTTCTCATCCCTTACCACGCCGCCTTTTTCTACTTGCTCTCTATCAGCTTCAAACTGTGGCTTTATTAGGCATACCATTTCAGATTCATCTGCCATTAAATCCATAACAGGTTTTAGAACCTTTGTTAGAGATATAAAGGATACATCAATGGATACAAAGGATACCTTATCTGGCACTTTATCAGAAGTAATATATCTGATATTAGTTCTTTCCATAGATATAACACGTTTATCTTGGCGAAGCCTCCAATCAAGCTGATTGGTTCCTACGTCAATGGCATATACTTTTAAGGCTCCCTCTTGTAGCATGCAATCAGTAAATCCTCCCGTAGAAGCCCCTACATCCATGCAGATTCTCCCATCAAGCTTAATAGAAAATACTTCTATTGCTTTTTCAAGCTTTAGTCCTCCTCGGCTCACATATTTTAATTTTTCGCCTCTAATTTCTATCTTAGCATCTGTCTTAAAGGTACTTCCTACCTTATCTTCCCGTTGCCCGTTAACAAAGACATTTCCCGACATGATGATGGCTTTTGCTTTCTCCATAGATTCTGCCAGATTACGATTAACCAAAAGTACATCCAGTCGTTCTTTCATATAATCCCACTTTCTTACTCTACAATAATTGTATGTCATCCAAAATCTTCTCTGCTATACTTGTCCCATTTAGTCCTAACTCATTATACAACTCATCAACACTACCTTGATCTATGAATTTATCAGGAATAGAAAAATTAATTAGCTTTATCCCTTGATTCTGATATTTAAACATATAATCAGATACCTGTTGGCCAAAGCCCCCTGTCCTGACGTTATCTTCCATGGTTATAAATATAGTATGGTCTTTAATTAATTCATCAAACATCTGATAATCAATAGGGGATACAAATCTAACATTTACCAAGGTCACATTAAGACCCTGCTCTTTCAGTAGCTTGGTAACTGTAACTCCTGTCTTTACCATGCTTCCTACTGCCAATATGGCTATATCCTTTTCCTTATGGATTATCTCACTCTTTCCATAATTAATTGGTGCCTTATATTCCTCAAGTCCCTGATAGGCTTCACCCTTGGGATATCTTATAGCTACCGGTCCATCATAGGATAGGGCAAATGAAAGCATTTCTTCCAGCTCCCAATTATTCTTAGGAGCCAAGACAGTAAGATTGGGAATATGGCTTAAATATGACAAATCAAATATCCCTTGATGTGTTTTTCCATCCCTTCCTGTTATGCCAGCTCTATCAATCACAAAAACCACAGGAAGATTATTAATACAAACATCATGAACAATCTGGTCATAGGCCCTTTGTAAAAAGGTTGAGTATATGGCTACAACCGGTCTAAATCCTTCTGTTGCCATGCCTGCTGCAAATGTTACAGCATGCCCTTCTGCAATACCCACATCAAAAAACCTGTGGGGAAAGAGCTTTTTAAAGGCCATAAGGCCTGTACCATATGGCATAGCAGCTGTGATTGCTACTACTTTATCGTTATTTTTAGCATTCTTAATAAGTGCATTAGAAAACACCTTAGTATATGAAGGCCTTGTATTATTACGAAGAGGTTTTCCGTTATCAATAATAAACGGTGGAGTACCGTGGAATCTACTGGGATATTTTTCAGCGGGGCTGTAACCCTTTCCTTTTTTGGTTATGGTATGAATTACAACTGCCTTATTAGCTTTATTAGCAGTTTGTAGGGCATCTATCATACTGTTAATATTATGTCCATCTATGGGACCAATATAAGTTAATCCCATATCTTCAAAAAACATACTGGGTAGCATAAAATATTTAATAGCATCCTTAGATCTTTTTAAACTATTTACTATTTCCTTGCCACCGGGTAACTTTTGAGTCAAGGCATTTTCCATGTTTTCCTTAAAACCGGTATATCTAGTATTGGTTCTAAGCTTTGCCAGATAATTAGACATACCTCCCACATTCTTTGATATAGACATCTTATTATCATTAAGAATAATAATGAGATTTGATTTTAACTGACCAGCATTATTAAGTGCTTCATAAGCCATGCCACCGGTAAGTGCCCCATCTCCAATTACAGCTACAACCTTATTATTCTCACCTTTTAAATCCCTGGCCTTAACCATTCCTAAAGCAGCAGATATAGCTGTTGAACTATGTCCTGTATCAAATGCGTCACAGCTACTTTCTTCTCTCTTAGGAAAGCCACTGATTCCCCCGATTTGGCGGAGGCTATCAAACTTGTCCTTTCGTCCAGTAAGAAGCTTATGAGTGTAAGACTGATGCCCTACATCCCAAATCAGCTTGTCCTTAGGAAAATCTAAAAAAAGATGTAATGCCATAGTTAACTCAACCACACCCAAATTAGATGCCAAATGTCCACCTGTTTTACTGACACCCTCAACCATAAAGGAACGTATCTCCCAAGCCAACCTAGAATAATCCTGGGGTTTTAGATATTTAATATCATTAGGTTTATTTATAAAATCCAGTATACCGGACAATTATCTGCACCTTCTTTCACCTATATTACAAGAAACATGCTCCAACTAAATAAGATATGGTCTAGACCCTTAAATGTTCTACTTCTCTCTATTAATTAGCTTAGTTATTAATAATTCCAAATATTCATTCTTATAAGGCAATGATTTATAAGCACTTAGAGCTCTATTTGTAACAACTTCCACTTCTTCTTTTGCCTTTTCTATATCCATAATAGCAAGATATGTTGACTTAGCATTCTTTATATCACTGTGGGTTGGCTTACCAAAAACATCACCACTGGCTATAACATCCAGTATATCATCTCTAATCTGAAATGCCAAACCAATATCTCTTGCAATATTTTCAATAACTCTTATCTCATTCTCATCTGCTCCAGCCAAGGTTGCACCTATCATCATGGAAGCTTCAATTAGGGCGGATGTTTTTAAATGATACATCATATCCACTCGTTCTTTGGTAACCTGCTTACCTTCAGATTCTATATCTATGACCTGACCGCCAATCATTCCATGGATTCCTGCCTTAGATGACAAGATCTCATTAGCTCGAAGGATTCTTTTAAATATATCTAATAATACATCATCTGAGTCTTCATCTACCAATCTATAGGCCCCTGCTGCGATTTCAAAGGCCTTGTTAAGAAGTCCATCCCCAGCGAGAATAGCCATTGTTTCCCCATAAACAACATGGGTAGTTTTTCTTCCCCTACGGTATTCATCATTATCCATGGCGGGAAGGTCATCATGAACCAGTGAATAGGTATGGATCATTTCTATAGCAACCATAAAGGAATGCAAAATTTCATCATCTTTTTTATCATACAAGCGATAGGTTTCCTGCATTAACATGGGACGAATTCGTTTACCTAATCCCATTAAACTGTAATTCATAGCTTCTATGACCGTCTTATAATATCCCGTCGCCTCAGGTAAGTGACTTCTTAGAATATGGTCAATTTCCGATAAGCGTATTTTTAGCTCTTTATCAAAGTTCATCTGTATCTCCATCTTCTCCTAATATTATCAGCTCTTTTTCTACCTTATCAATGGAATCATTACATGCTTTTAAGAGCTTCATACCTTCCTGATATAATTGAAATGAATTATCAAGGCTTATATCAGGCTTCTCAAGTTCTTCTATTATGGTATCAAGTTTTTTGAAAGCATCTTCTAATACAAATTCATTCTCTGCCATATGAACCTCCATTATACTATATTCAATCTGCAATAACAGTGCTTCATTAAAGTCTTAGCAATCACTGCTCTATGTTTTATATTCTATTTAGTTCCTTGGTTTCTTCCACCCTTGCCATAATATCACCGTCAAGAAGTGAGATTGTAACCATGTCGTTTGTTGTCAGATTTTGTATGCTATTAATGGGCTTATTATTCTCTCCTTTAACTAAAGCAAATCCTTGTTTTAGTTTGGTTAAGGGGGATAAGCCCTCTAGTCTTGTAATATATAGCTCCAATTTATGACGGGATTCATTAAATTTTTGATTCATATGATATTGAAGCTTTTGTTCCAGATCAATTAAATGTTGCCTCTTTTGTTTTATTTGGTAAGAGGGGCTGGCATAATAAAGTCTTAGCTTAATTTCCCTAAGCCTTGATTGGTATTGTGATACCTTGTAGCTAGCCACCTTAAATATACTTCTTCTATAATCCTGTATTTGATTAATAAAGGATATGTAATCATTAATTGCCAGCTCTGCTGCCGCTGATGGGGTTGGTGCTCTCAGATCAGCCACATAATCTGCAATTGTAACATCAGTTTCATGTCCAACTGCTGAAATTATGGGAGTCTTACAATTATAAATCGCCCTGGCTACTTCTTCCTCATTAAAAGCCCATAAATCCTCTATGGAGCCTCCTCCTCTTCCGACAATTATTACATCTACCTTTTGCTTGTCCAAAGAATTAATGCCCCTAACTATACTATCAGGTGCACCTACTCCTTGAACCAGTGCCGGATATAGGATTAATTGAACATATGGATTTCGTCTTTTTGAAATATTAATAATATCTTGAATAGCGGCTCCTGTAGCAGCTGTTACAATCCCCACTCGTTTTGGAAACATAGGAATAGGCTTTTTATGAGCCTTATCAAACAAGCCCTGAGCTTCCAAATCCTTTTTTAATTTTTCAAATCTCTCATATAAGACACCAAAACCATCAAGAACTATCTGGTTTGCATATAATTGATATTTTCCGTCTCTTTCATATACACTAACACTACCCCGAACAATAACACTCTGTCCCTCTTCTAATCGAAAGGTAAGACCTCTTCGCTGGCCTGCAAACATTACACAGGCCAATTGCCCCTGGGCATCCTTTAGTGTAAAGTATATGTGTCCAGAGGTGTGATATTTACAATTTGAAACCTCTCCCTTTATATATATAAAGTTAAGGTATGGATCCTTTATGAACATGTTCTTAATATATTGGTTAACCTCAGTAACTGTATAAGCCTGTCCCATGTACTACCTCATTTCCCACTTATCTCACGCCAGTTTAGCCAATACACCATTGATAAATCCTGGAGCATCATCTCCACCAAATGTCTTTGCTAGCTCAACAGCCTCATTAATTGCAACCTTTATAGGTATATCATCATCAAACTGCATCTCATATACTGCAAGTCTGAGAATAGTTAGCTCAACCTTCCCCATACGGTCTAGGGTCCAACCACTGGCGGCTTCAGATATTATCTTATCAATCTCATCTAATTTAGCTAATATAGTTTTAAAACGATTTGTTAAATATATGTTTTCATCTTCCGTAGGCTTTTGTAAATCAGATAAGTAAATCTCTAACTGCTCTAATAAATCTTTATCATTATAAAATTCCCTACGAAATAACATCATAAAAATGTGTTCTCTAATTTGCCTTCTAGTCACGCTTCTTCCTCCTACAAGTCTAGCATGAACAAACAAGGGGTTGCTGCAAATACTGTCAATACTGGCAGTATATGAAAACAATGTTTGCAACATCCCCTTGTTTGGTACAATTTATTCTTTAATGATATTTACTCCTGCTATTCTTATATTTACTTCCTTGACCTTAAGACCCGTCATATTCTCAATAGCAAGCTTAACCTTTTCTTGTACCTGTTTTGCAGTCTCAGGAATTCCATATCCATAATCTAAAGTTAGAGCCATATCTACTGATACTTCGTTAGGATTTACTAAGACTTTAACACCCTTAGACAAATTCTTTCTTCTAAATTTTTCAGCTATCTCATTGGTAACATTGCCACTGGTGTATGAAACACCTTTTACCTCAGTTGCAGCAAGCCCTGCGATAGACGCAACCACTTCATCTGCAATCTGGACTTCACCAACTATACCATCTTCGTGTATTTTATATGTGTTTCTGATTTCAGGTTCTTTATTCACAGTAGATACCTCCTATGTTACTACAATTTGCTCATCCATATATAAGGCATATTTTATTTATCTTTTCTTTATATAGTATTATACCAAACTTCTCATCTTTTGCAATTATTAATAAAATAATTTCACTATTCAGCTATTACGACAGGATTAATTGTTATTTTATCAATTGTTACATTAGCTTCACTCATAACCACGTCTTCGATTATGGCCAGCTGTTGGTCAGACAGGGAGGGAGTATTGATTACAACATTAACATCTTTGTCTGCATTCATAGTAACCATAGCGTCAGCAAAGCCCTTTGTTTCTAACATAATTTCAGTATTATTTTCAAGCTCTGCTATATTGGTAAGCTCTATCATTCTATCTATGATAGGTTTCTTAGATGCCTCAGAAATATTGGAACTTTCAATTAGTTCCTTTAGGTCTGCCTTGCTTCTTGCTCTATCTTGTTCTCTTTCAAGCTTTTTGCTTATAAAGAAACTTCCATCCAAAGTGGTACTGGCAAGAATGGCTTCTCCGGGAATATCATCAACCTTTAATTCTCCAGTATCTGTAACATCATTGGCTGCTGCTAATATATCCTCATCTGAGATATCTCCCAACTCCCTAGCATCATCTTCTACGTCCACTGGAGTTGTTTCATCATTCTCATCCTCTGTAGTCTCCATGTTTCCATCAGCATCATTATCAGTATCATTTAGGGTACCGTCTGTGTCATCAGTTGTTGTATCATCAGTTGTTGTGTCTCCTATATCAGTGGTACTTTGAGCAAATTCATCACCATCAATTCCGCTGATTACATCATAATCTGGATTTGAGGTTATCAGAGAATCTTCATTGTCCGGTTTATCATTATTAGTAAAGCTCAGATAACCAGCAATCACAATCATAATTGCAAGCGCTGTAATTATAATCTGATTTTTTTTGAATATATTTTTCATTTATAAACCTCCTGATCATTTAATACCATCACTCATTTTCATTACCTTTACCTTATGCACAGGGATATCAAATAATACCTCTGCAGCCTCCACAATATCCCTTATTATAAGGACATTATCCCCGCCCTCGGCGATAACTAATATTCCCTCCACCTCAGGTTCACGCTCCTGTAATATGTAAGGCTGGGTCTTCCCATCCTCGTTGGTGACCAGAACGGTACTTTCTTCCTTCTGGATACGATTATCTAATCTACTTCCACCCTCCCCATCAACTTCTTCTAGGCTTTCTTGAGTATATGGTACATCCTTTAGTGGTACCTGTTCTTTGGAGGTTTTTAAGGTTATCATCACCTCAACCTCCCCAATACCAGAAACCTTGCGAAGGATTTCCTCAAGCCTGCCTTCTAATTCTGATATATAGGTATTCGAATTATAGCTTGTCGTATTCGTACCAATTTGCTGATATGGTAATTCTGTATCAAAATTTTTATTCTTATTATCCTTATCGCTTCCCAGGATACCAGGAAAAGTAAGTAGAATAAGCAAAACCCCTGCAGCAAACATCATTATTATTTTAGGCATTCCAATTTCTTTCAGGGATATTTTCTTTTTTTCCATATTATCCTCCCTGTATACTAATATTTATATTATCTTGTTTCATATTATAGAAGTCTGACAGCTTGTTTTTTATGTGAATTTCTTCAGGATTTGGTATGCTTTCTTTGGATTTTGTAGATATAATAATTTTATCAATACTGATCTTATGTACTGGAACTCCAAGATTTTCTTCATAGCCTGCATTAATATTCATAGCTGAAATTTCCCCAAAGCTTTCACTCTCCTCATCCAAATTCATAACAAGGTCAAATTCATAGATAAAAAGACCCTCTTCCAAGATAAGCTCCTCTACTTGCCTCCTTATCTTATCCTTATAATCAGTAAATACTGTCTCCCTTTGTTTTTCTTCCATAAGCCTTAATTCTCTTTCAAAATCATTGGCTTCAGTCTTATATATATTGGCATTGAGATAATAATCCAAAATACTATCTATCTTTAATAATTTTAGGAAGGGGGACAGGACAATCAGTAATAGAATCATTCCAGATACAAGACTTACATACTTTTTGTAGCTACTGTTACCTAATAGATTCATAATTATGGTATTGAGGATTAAATAGATAACGATTTTCCTTACCCATTCATATATCTCTGACATAAGGTCCCTCCATTCAAACTAAATTACCTTACCTGTGGATATTGCCACGATTGTAATTGATAATAAGAATAGAATTGCACCAACTACAATTGATTTTAGTAACATTTGTGCTGAAGAAGCAGTGGCACTGATACATTCAATAATACGTTTGTCCGATACCGGTTGCAGAACTGCTCCACTGAATTTGTATATCAATGCAACTACTGCCAGCTTAATTATTGGAATTACACATATAATAATGATCACCACCAGGCCAGCAACCCCAATGGCGTTTTTTAATAATATACCAGATCCTATAACAGTCTCAGCAACACTATCTAGTGTTCCTCCTACACCTGGTATGGCTGAGGATGCCTTTAGGAACCTGGACCTCTTAACCTGGTCCGCCACAGGAACAATTAAGCCTTGGATAGTTTGAAATCCAATCACCACTGCCAGTAGGCTTTTTAGTATCCACTGAATAATTGTTTCAATTAGCCCTGACAATTTTGATAGCATGTCCTCTTTTGATAGATTATTAGCCAGTACAATAATCAAATAAAAATTAACTAGAGGAATAACTACTTTAAGAATAATATAATCCACCAAAGTAATAACCATCAGTGTAGCCTCATAAAAAATATAGGAGGACATACTTCCCGAACAGTAAGCAACTGCTATAAAATACGAAGGTACCAGGGCTCTCATAAATTCCAATAATTGACCTATTGCTTTGGCTGCGATATTTGAGGCTGTTATAAATGAGCCTATTAACAGGCTAAACAATAGAATGTAAGTAACATAATATCCTGTTTCAGATACTTGATTAAATTTAAAAGCTGTAGACAAGTTGGTAAATATGGCTGCTATAAGTGATATTGCAATTATCTGCCCAAATGTTTTTATATTAGCATTAATCTCCCCTTTAATGGACCCAAACAGCTTGCTTGCCATGGCTGTTAGGGAGAATGATTCCTTTCCAGATATAAGCTTATTAACATAATCCTCAAAATCTATGGTTTCTTCACCGATCATTATATGGTCAATGGAGTCTTGAATATTGTCATAGTCCACATTTTTTTCTATGTCAGAAGAAGCATGGACAGTATAAGTCTCTAAACTAAAAAACACAGTAAGAATTAATAATATATATAACTTTATGTAACTATGGCTAATGCTTGATTTTAATATAGACAAATATGTCACCTTGCCTTCTTGTATAAGCTTAAGTTTTATTATCTACTGAACCATAAGAAAATTATTGATAGTATCTAGTAAGGCCATTAAAATCGGCATACTTATGGCAAGAACTGAAATCTTTCCAATCAGCTCTACCTGACTTCCAATTGCACTGTATCCAGAATCCTTACATAGGGCTGCTGCAAATTCAGTAATATATGTAATCCCAATAATTTTAATAAGTATATTGATATAGGTATTATTTATAACAATATATTCCTGTAGCCGATGTATGCTATCAAGAATTGTTTCCAGTTTCCCTATCCCCAGAAATAAGATTATTATACAGGCTGCTATACTAATATATAGGGAATATTCTTCTTTTCCTTTTTTGAAAAGGATGGCCATTAGTACTGCTACAATACCGATTAGAGCTATATTAAGCATATATACCTCCCCCATGATAAATACTAGATCATGCCAAACAAATCCTTAAAAGTTGAAAACAATTCTGTTAGATATGGTAAAAGCCAAAACAAAACCACCATTATACCTGCAAGACTTGTCAAAAAGGCTAATTCATCTCGATTTGCCTGCTTTAATATTTGATTTAATACAGAAACCAATATTCCCACCAAGGCTATTCTTAAAATTAAAAAGATATCCATACTTACCCCCATACTTCTAACGCAGAAGTTTCGTAAATTTTGTAAATGATTAATACAAATTATTATTGATATACTTTACATACTGGGTTATAACAATATTATTGATACGAAGATTCCAGCCATTATGCCTAAGCTGTTATACAAATAAACCTTTTCCTTAGCTGTTTTAGAAAGCATACTAATTTCTTCTTCCACTTGTGTAATAAAGAGTTCTAAAGTATTTAATTGCATTTCCTTATCCAAGTAACCTAAATTCTCACCAAACTGAATTAGCTGTAACTTGTCCTTCTTATTAAGATAGGATTCTAAAAGATCCTCCTCCACTGCTTCTTTCCACACCTGAGCAAATGTGTTACCACCATACTCACTTAATCTTTCAGAAACCTTTGTAAAAAATTTTTTAAAACTTCCTTCATGTCTTCTGGCAATAGAACTGATTGCTTCTGGCAAGGGGGTGTTGCTATACCTTATATCTCCACGGAGCAGTATTATTAACTTCCTTAAATCCTGTAATTCTTCAATCCTACATTTAAGTTGATTGCTACAATAAAAACCCATTAATGTTGATGATAGTATTACCAATATACATCCTACTACCTTAGTAATCTCCATGTATGTACACCCTTTCCTGATGAATCATATTATTGATATATGTTTTTACCTGCCGAATCATACTATTGATATATGTTTTTACCTGCCGAATCAAATATTTCCTCAATGTGTCCAACATGAGTAATGTTATTAAGAATTACATAACGCTCAAATAGTTTCTCTTGTAACAACTCCCCTAAAACAGGTTTATTTTTAACATCCTCAAGGGAGCTTCCATGTACAGTGGCAATTAATTTACAGCCACAACTGATTACATAATCAATAGCCTCAAGATCCTCTCTTGAACCAATCTCATCCACAGCAATAACCTGTGGAGACATGGATCTAATAAGCATCATCATACCCTTGGCCTTAGGACAACAATCTAGGATGTCTGTCCTTATACCTAGATCATTTTGCGGTTCTCCCATATAACAAGCTCCTATTTCAGAACGCTCATCAACCACCCCAACATTCATTCCCCTAATTAATGAATTTCCATTGGAAATCTGTCGTATAATATCACGAAGTAGGGTTGTCTTACCGCATTTTGGAGGAGATATAATAAGAGTATTATAAATTCCACCCATTGATTTATCTGCAATATAGGGCATCACCCTATCGGCACATCCTTTGACCTGATGGGCCAATCTAACATTAATATAAGAAATATGCTTAATTCCTTTGATATTGGCATTTTGTATAATGGTCTTTCCTGTAATCCCTATACGATGACCTCCACTAATAGTTATAAAACCTTGACGTATTTCCTCTTCAAATGCATAAAAGGAATAATTACTTATGTATTCCATAGTTTCTTTGATTTCATTTTTTGTTATTAGAATGCCGCGGGATGGGGAATCCACAAGCTTAGCATTTTCTGAGACAAAATACTCCTTGTTATTATAATTAATAATAAGAGGGCAATTGATTCTAAGACGAATCTCCTGTAACATATAAAAATCAATCTGTAGTTTACCTAATATACTCCTAAGCTCTAATGAAAAAATATTAAGAAGCTCGTCTTTAGTTTTCATCTACTACCACCTCCAGCCTGTCTTATCCACAGCTTGTACTTGTCACTAAAACAATATATTCCTCCCATATAAAAATATGACGTAGATTTAATGAAATCTTTCAGATGAAGATATAGAATTCGTGATTTATCTTGCATTTTGTGCAAGGTTTACTATAATTAAATCACTATGTGAAGGTTTATAAGTAGGATGTATGTTTTATGTAAAATAGTATAATATTAGTTACCTATAGTAGATTATTAAATTATGTAAGGATGGATTTCTTATGAGATATGGTTTGATTGGAGAGAAATTAGGACACAGCCATTCCAAATATATACACGAAAGAATGGTGGATAGCCAGTACGAAATGATTCCCTTATGTAAGGATGAATTTGATGTATTCATGAAAGAGAAGAATTTTACTGGGATTAATGTAACAATTCCCTATAAAGAAATGGTTATTCCTTATCTAGATGATATAGATGATTTGGCAAAGAAAATAGGAGCTGTTAATACTATAGTTAATATTAATGGAAGGCTTAGGGGATACAATACAGATTTTTATGGCTTGTTATATCTATTTACCAAAAATAATATTAATGTAAGCAATAAAAAATGCCTAATCCTTGGTAATGGAGGAACCTCCAAGACAGCCCAGGCAGTGCTAGAAGAACTGGGTGCAAAGCAAATATTATTTGTTAGCAGAAATCCTGTGGGAGATAATATAATATCCTATGATGAGTGTTATAATATGCATAATGATGCCAAGATAATTGTTAATACCACTCCTGTGGGAATGTATCCCCATGTAGATGATTCTCCTTTAGATTTAACCTCCTTTACTTCATGTAACTTCGTAGTTGATGTTATCTTTAATCCCATAGAGACAAAACTTATAAAACAGGCTAAAGGCCTTGGTATCAAGGGACTTACAGGACTTGTCATGCTGGTAGCACAGGCAAAACAGGCAGAGGAGTATTTTAGAGATATTAAGCTAGATGACTTTATTATCGATGAAATAACTGAGGAATTAAATTCTTTACTGAAAAGCATCTAATTATGGGTGCTTTTCTTATCTCTTCCACTGATAAATGCACTAGCTAGTATAAGTATTCCACCTGCTATCTGAGGGGCACTTAGCTTCTCCCCCATAAATAAGGCAGACATCATAACTGCAGATATAGGGTCTATGTAACTAAATATTGCCACGGTCTGACTCTCTAATCTCTGAACTGATGTGAAATACAACAGGTATGCAAGGCCAGTATTTAAAAAACCTACCAGAAGCAGTCTTATTATGGCATGACTAGAGGGTACTTCCCATCCAATACCTCCATTATAGATGACATAGACAGTTATTATTAAAGAAGCTAGGGTAAGTTGAATAACAGTTGTCTCCAGTCCCTCCATATCTTTTGTTAGCTTATTCATTATTATGACAAGGGCATAAAGTGTGGCTGCAGCCAGCCCAAATCCGATCCCTTTTAACTCTTCACCGAATAAGCCACCACTTCCTTTTGTCCATACAAGAAGGAACATTCCTGCCAAGGCCACCAAGACACAGAAAAACTTTCTTAATGTAAGTCTCTCCTTAAGCAATATTGGTGATAATAGTACCACGATAACAGGAGCAAAATAATAGCTTAAGGTTGCATTAGTAATGGATGTATACCTATAGGCTTCAAATAATAGCATCCAGTTAAAACCTAAAGCAGAGCCGGATATTAATAAATATATTACATTCTTTTTTATTGTTTTAAATGAGGGTCTTATCTTTAAAATCATGGCTGTAATTATAAGAAATATACTACCTATTATACCTCTTATCATAGCAATCTCAGCAGAGGATAGAGGTATTCCCTTAACTATTAAGCCAATGCTTCCAAAGATTATCATAGAAGATATAAAATATAATCTATATTTCATAGATATCTGCACCTTTCTAAGATCAGGAATTATTTTTTTATATAATAGGACGCCCTTTTCTATTATATAAGAAAAGCTGTTATAGCCCAGAATAATACATCTAGTATCCTGATTATATAACAGCTTGTCTAATATATTTTTATAATATAATCTATACCCTCTTCATGTATTCGCCGGTTCTAGTATCAATACTGATCTTATCACCCTGCTCAACAAATAAAGGAACATGCACCTGTGCACCTGTTTCAACAATAGCAGGTTTTGTTGCACCTGTAGCTGTATCTCCCTTAAATCCTGGTTCTGTATCTGTTATCTCTAGCTCAACAAATAACGGAGGCTCAATAGCAAATACATCTCCCTGGTAAGAAAGCATTTTAACCATTTCATTTTCTTTAACAAATTTAAGAGTGTCTCCAACCGCCTCCTTATTCATAGCAATCTGATCAAAAGTTGAAGTATTCATAAAATAGTACAAGTCACCATCATTATATAAATACTGCATATCACTTCTGTCTATATGAGCTGTTGGGAATTTCTCTGTAGGGCGGAATGTTCTCTCAGTAACTCCACCATTCTTAATATCTCTTAATTTTGTTCTAACAAATGCAGCGCCTTTTCCAGGCTTTACATGCTGAAATTCAACTATCTGGTATACGACATTTTCTATTTCAACTGTCAGACCATTCCTAAATTCGCCTGCTGATACCATATAAATATTCCTCCTTAATGTTAACTACTGTTAAGTTTATAATAAACTGCCATTATTTGCAACAATTATTTATCATACAATAATCAGGCTATTATTTTTGTAGAATATACTATTTTTACAAAATACCATCCTTTAAGGACTATAGTTCAATTAATGTTTTATCAGAATGGGTAAAATTCTCATGTCCATTCTCTGTTACAAGAACCAGGTCTTCTATTCTAACTCCACCGAATCCTCTGATATAGATACCAGGCTCAACTGTCTCTACCATACCATCCTCAATAAGATCTTCTTCACTAGGTGATAGTCTAGGGTTTTCATGAATAAATAAGCCTACACTATGTCCTAATCCATGTCCAAAGCAACCCTCATAACCTGCCTTATATATTATATCTCTTGCTACCTTATCTATTTCTTTACCCTTTAGACCAGGTTTAATTGCATCTAGGGCGGCCAATTGAGCTTCAAGTACTATGTTGTAGATCTCCTTCTGCTTATCATTTGCCTTTCCGACTACAATAGTTCTGGTCATGTCTGAGCAATATCCCTTATATACGCAACCATAGTCCATAGTAAGAAAATCTCCTACTTCAACTTTCTTATGAGTTGGAACAGCATGGGGCATGGAAGAATTAATGCCAGATGCAACAATCGCAGGAAAACTTGACCTCTCACCTCCGTAGATCTTAAGCAAATATTCGATTTTAGCAGCTATTTCAAGCTCAGTCATACCAGGCTTTATAAAGGTTAATATCTCAGTAAATACCTTGTCCCCAATGGCTTCCGCCTTCTTAATATATTCCAATTCATTTTTAGTCTTAATTCTTCGTAGGGAGGTTATCTCATCCTTAATGGGAACTAATTCAACCCCTTCTAGAGCATCTCGTAGATGCTCATATTTTGAATAAAGCAAATCTTCCGATTCAAAGCCAAGACGCTTAACCTTATCTCTATTTAGGATTTCTTTAATGGCTTCCTCATATCCGCCACTGCCGATGGTAATAATTTCATAACCTTCTGCTTCCGCTTCGGCTTGATAAGTATATCTAAAATCAGTTATTACTGCATGATGTTTTTCAGATATATATAGATATCCTGTCTCACCAGCAAATCCACTAACATACCGCATATTATTCCCATTAGATACAAGCACTGCATCTATATTTAACTGTTTGATTATTTTTTGTACTCGTTTAAAATTATCCATTTTAGTCCTTCCTCTTCATATGTTTAAATCACAATTTCGTCAAAGATTATTATATATTTAGCATGAAATAATATACTCGATCCCTTAATTCTATCATTAAGTATTATTACACAAATTAATCATTGCTTCCATAGCAAGAAGATAACCTTCTAAGCCAAATCCAGTAATTTGACCATTGCAATGTGATGCTGTTACTGATTTATGCCTAAATTCTTCTCTTTGATATATATTAGAAATATGTACCTCAATCTTTGGGATAGTCACACTGGCCAAAGCATCACTGATAGCATAGCTGTAGTGAGTATAAGCTCCGGGGTTTATAATAATTCCATCTACATTTTCTTCATAAGCTCTTTGAATTGTATCTATAATCTCTCCTTCACTATTACTTTGAAAGATTTCTACCAAGACATTAAGTTCTTTAGCCTTTTTCTCAATCATATTGAGCAAGACAGAATAATCCTTATTTCCGTAAATACCTTTTTCCCGAATACCAAGAAAATTCAAATTTGGTCCATTAATTATAAGTAACTTCATTAACCCTCTATACCCTCCTTCTTAATCATTTTATTATGTTTCCCCATATTAACTTACAGATTAATTAGTCATGGAATATGATTTAATGCCTGAAGTATCTTTGCTACTATATCTTCAAGACTAAATTTATCTGTATTAATTATAATATCAGCTGCTTTTTCATAAATTGGAATCCTTAAACCTAGCAATCTATCTACAGTCTCCCCAATATTATTAACATTTAGTAAAGGCCTGCTAGTATCCTTAGACACTCTCTCTATAATAGTGTTCTTTGATGCACTCAAATATATGACTTGTCCCATCTTACGAAGCAACTTGATATTCTTATCCCGTATAGGCATGCCTCCTCCAGTTGAAAGCACTGTCTTTCTCATCTTATCCTTAAGTGATAATAATAAATCGGTCTCCAAGTCACGAAAATACTCTTCTCCATTTGTGGAAAATATTTCACTAATTGTTGTGCCTTGCTTTACTTCAATCAGCTCATCTGTATCCATGAAATCATAGTTAACTTTATTAGCAAGTAATTTGCCCACACTACTTTTACCAGAGCCCATAAATCCTATTAAAATTATATTATCTACTCTTTTCATCCCATAGCCTACCACCCTTCATGTCAAGGTTGATCTCGGTACGATTATTCAATACTTATCCCATCTAAATCTAAGCCCTATGCCTGATGAATTTTACCACGTTTAAGATCTCTACGATAGTGTTTTAGAACTATCCTTTCTAATTTTCGTTTGAATACAATCTGTATCTCTTCTTTGGGATGGATGGGCTTAACAAAATAAGACATCATTCCTATTCTATTTGCACCAAAGACATCGGTAAAAAGCTGATCACCTATAAAAACTGTATTCTCTATGGTGGTTCCCATCAGCTTGGTTGCTTTGATAAAATTCTTCTTTGCAGGTTTTTTTGCATTATGAATGGTTTTTACCTTGATTTCTCTGTTAAATCTGGAAACTCGTTCTTCTTTATTATTAGAAATAAGGCATACATCAAAGCCAAGCTCTTTTATCTTTGCTATTAAACTTATGGCTCTAGGACTGGCATCGGCCCCATGCTCAACCAGAGTATTGTCGATATCAAATATAATTCCCCGATATCCTTCCTTATATAGCTTCTTGTAATCTATAACATAGGCTGAATCTGCAATTCTCTTTGGATAAAATATTCTAAGCATCAAATCTCTCCTACTTCTTACTTACTATTTCAATCAATCCTTTATTACGGACTTGGGAGCTTTTATCTACCATTGGAAAACTCATAAGCTTATAAGTCCATACTGCCCTACCGATTCCATGTTCTCTAAGCAAATCACTTATATCTTCATGCCACCTTAAATTACTTTCCATTGGAGCTTTATCAATTACTCCATACTCTCCACAGTAAAGAGTGACCTTCCTCTCTTTTGCAAAGTCAATTGCAGGTTTAAGAAAATTTCTAAGATATTCTTTATCTGTAGTTTCTTGAATTATATACCTTCTTTTAAATTCATCGCTTTTAACCAGATATTTATTATATAACTCTTCCCCTGAAGGATATGTTATCTCAATATCCAAATCTTTAAGATGCTCTTCCCAGCTAGCTTTTTGATGGGTAAAGATATGAGGTTCATAAAAATGAAAGGTATAAATTAAGTTATCATCGGGGATTCTATCTAATTCACAAAGTGTATTTACACTATTATAATGGTTACCACCAATGATTATTACTCTATTTTTATCAATTTCCCTAATTCCTTCTATAATTCGTCTACTTAGGAGATTCCACCTATCACTGTTAGGCTCAACAATCTCATTAAGGAGTTCAAAGACCACATTTTTGCCGTTGTCTTTATAACGTCTGGCAAATTCCTGCCATAAGCTAATGAAACGCTCCTGCATATGTTCATCTTCAAACAGACTATTCTCCTTAAGAGTACCAAAAAAATAACCTGGTGCTCTATGAAGATCTAATATTATATTAAGCTTATGTTTTTCACACCAACCAATACACTTATCTACATAAGTAAATCCTTCTTCCTTATATTCGAAAGGTCTATCATCATCTTCCAACACCATATAGTCAATGGGAAGTCTTACATGATCCATACCCCATGATGCTATTAGAGCAATATCTTCCTCTCTTATAAAAGAATCAAAATGTTCTTTCTTAGCCTCCCCATATTGGGAAATCCATCCACCAAGATTAACCCCTGCCATAAATCCTTCAAATTTATTCATATAGGAATCCTTTCTTTTGTAATATTATTCATAGTGCACTCATGCATCTAAAATTTTTATTTCAAAGTCAACATTTATTCACATTTCACTATAGTATCCTTAATTATAATAAATTTATTTATTTTTAGCAGCTACATCAGCTGTACAATGGGAACACCTTGTAGCATCCAAATGTATGTCTGAATAACAATAAGGGCATTTTTTAGTTGTAGGAGTTGCTGGAGTGTCAGGTTTTCTTAATTTATTAATCCATCTCACCAATAAAAATACAACAAATGCCATAATAATGAAGTTAATAATATTAGAAATAAATAAGCCATATTTGAGCACTGCTGCTTCAGCTTCTTCTGCTGCAGCCAAAGTATCATATTTGTTACCGTCAAGTGAAATAAACCAATTACTGAAATTGATATTCTTTGTAAACACTCCCAAAAATGGCATTAACATATCATTAACCAGTGAATTTACAATAGAGTTAAAAGCACCACCAATAATGATACCTACTGCTAGGTCAATCATATTACCTTTAAGGGCAAACTTCTTAAATTCTTTTAACATCTTTTTACCCTCCTTCTTATTTATTTGTAAATCTTTAGCTATTTTTTTATTTATCCTTTGTTTCATTTTTCCCTATATCATCCTTTTCAATCATTAATATTCCTTAATACTATTTCTTCCCATACATTATATCATAATTTCTTATTAAATAAACTAGTCAAACTATGAATTAATTTTACATATACCGGCGTTATTTAGAAAGTATAATAAACCGGTTGATCACTTAGACCAACCGGTTTTTTGTAGATTAACTCTGTACTACTGTCTTAGCTTTTCTTTTCTCTATTACAAATCCATTATCCACCAAGTATACTCTGTCAGCCATATCCGCAATAAAGGGTTCATGAGTAATTATAACAAGAGTCCTATTATATTTTTTAACTGAAGCAATTAACAAATCAATTACTAATGAGGCAGACTCTTTATCCAGGTTACCTGTAGGCTCATCAGCCAGTATTAATTTTGGCTTATTAACCAATGCTCTTGCTATAGCAACTCTCTGTTGCTGTCCACCAGACAATTGTGATGGAAAATGATAGAGCCTGTCTGATATCTTTAAATCCTCTGTTAACTCCTCTATATAGCTCTTATCTATCTTCTGCTGATCTAAAAGTGCAGGCAAAATAATATTTTCATAAGCAGTAAAAATCGGCATCAGCTGATAGTTTTGAAATACAAAGCCTATATCCTTTCTTCGAATAGCTGCAAGCTCATCAGATGACCTGCTACCTAGCTCCACCCCATCTATATATACTTCTCCACTGTCAGGCTTATCTAATCCTCCACAGATATTAAGCAAAGTACTTTTACCAGAACCACTTGGACCTGTTACAGCGATAAATTCTCCTTTTTCTATACTTATTGAGCAATTATTAAGTGCAGTTATATTTACTGTACCCTGGTTATAGTACTTACATAGTTTTTCTGTTTTTACAATACTCATACTTATCACTTATCCTTTCATGTTAATAATCAGAATAATCTCCTCTCCAAAGAAGGTTAGGTTATGTCTTAACTAGATTTTATTGTTCACCATCGTTTATTACCAAGCTTAATCCATTTATCCTCTTTATTGAGCTGTATACTGATATGATATTAACCATAATAATTATAAAAACACTGATTCCCATCTGAGCCCAGGGTATCTTCCAGTCAAAATCTTGGGGATAGACACTTACCTTTGTATATATATAATAAGAAACCATATATGAAACAAGTAAACAAGCTGTGGCACTAATTAATGAATATATAATTGACTCGTTTATAATTATTCTAGTTATCATTCTTTCCGAGCATCCTATAGCTCCTAGACAGCGAAATTCTCTGTGTCTCGTTTTATAATAATAAGTGTAATAGCATAATAATAATACTGTACATAAAAGTAGAATAATTGATGATAATATAAGACCGAAAAAACTTAATGCTTTTGCAAGCTTATAATTTACTTCTACCTTCTCTGAATTATCCTTTACTACATATCCACCCTCTCGAGAAGCTTTATTTAAGGCATCCCTTACCTCACTTATTTTCTCGGTGTCACTATAAATATCTAAGGATACTGGATTAATGCCACTTATATTATCAAAGGCTGAGAAAGCCATGTATATATTAAGCATAGAATCGTTTTGCCTAGGAACTCCCTTGACTATTGCTTTTATGGTGTATTCCATTAATTCACTGCTTGCTGTGACACCTTGCAGTACTAACTTATCCCCAACCTGATAGCTTGATGATTTTGATTTTCTCCAGCTATCATCCTGTAATATAATATCATTTTCATTAGAATCAACATTATCTAGTCTTCCTGCCACAAGAAATTTTTCAAGGTGCTTCATTTCAAAGGAATCAAAAGGTTGAACTCTGCCTTGGGTAATATAATACTCGCCACCATTCACTGACTTACTGTCATTAACAATATCCTTTTTACCTGGTTCCAGACGAACCATCTGTTGAGTTACCTGATTAATTTTAATATATTTTATTCCTGCCATGTCAGAAAACCGTTCTATATCATCATTTTGAAAGCCAACTGCTTCACCCTTCTCCATAGCTTCTATTATTTTACTATCATCTGCATCAATATTCAAAGTAAAATGAGCACCTTCAAGTGCTTTTGCTACAATTGACGATTGAAAACCAAATGTCACATTAGTCACGATGAACAATCCCATACAGACTGTAGTCGTAAGGCATAGAAAGGCTGCTCTTCCTTTAAACCTAAGGGTCTGTATTCCTGCATACCATAGGAAGGGTTTTTTATAATATTTGACTGGTTCTGTTTCATAGGAACTGTATCTGGATAATTTATTACTTTGTTGTTGAAGTGATTGAATAGGTGGCAATGATATGAATAATAAGATGAGTAACTGAGCTAATATAATATATATAAGCTGCCGGTTATTAGCTCCCAACAAACGAAATACTATATAATCCTTATTAGAATCCTTTAAATACAAAGATACTACAGTATAGATACATACACTGCCTACAAGCATTGCTGAGGAGACTAGAATTATATATAGAGAGATGAATTCCGGATATATTCTAACAATGTTGAGTGCTGGATCATTTACAATAGCATCCCTTCTATTATACTTATGAAAATAATCCGATACTAACTCGCCAGTATCGTTTTTTACATTAACATATATGTTTTTTATTAATTCAATATCTTTAAATTGCTCCTGCAATTCAATAAATGATACATCATCTAGAAATATATAGTTTCTGCTAATAGAATAATCCGAAAAAATTCCTGCAACCTTATATATGCTTTGATATGATTTACCTCCGGCTATAAAATTAACTGTTATATTATCACCGACTATATAGCTTGCCCCATTAGGCTGTTTTAGTGAATCTGGTATTAAAACCTCCCCTTTCTCAGGCATAGCTCCTTTGCTTAGTTCGAAAATCCAATGATCAATGGTGTCCTTTACTGACACTGCTTTGAGTTGGTTAGTATTCTTATCTGTTAATACATACCTTACCTCCTGTATCTTATCAACTGAGTTATGGTTCTTTATAAAAGACACCTGCTCACTATTCATATCAGGAAGGAAGACGTGATGTGTTCCAAAACTTTTTAATATACTTAGTTCTGCTCCCTTTTGCTGACTGTCAGTAAAAACTGTAACTATAGTCATTAGCATTATTGTAAGGGTTGTAGCAATTATAATAAATATATAATTCTTGCTGTTTTTTTGAAATGATCTTTTCAAATACAAAATTAATGGTTGCATTATTAATCCTCCGCAAGGTTATGTAGTTATATATAATAATGTACTAAATTAATACATATATCTAATACACAGTATCATGTTAGTGATTGTGGTTTTCATGATCCATATCTTCAATCGGAATTGGCTCTATATTAGTAATGAAACATCTCCATAAATTATACCTTTGTACTATAAATAGGCCTACCATTTCATTTTTCATAATATTATTAGTAACATCTTGGATATATGAAGTGGCTTTTACTATGAAATAATAATTTTGATCTGTTTTAGAAATACTTTTTATATCATAATCTCCCAACCTACTAGTTATATGATTTTTATTTACCTCAATAAGAAAATTATCAATAATTCCATTGTCCTCTGTTATTATAATATATTCTTCACTAAGTATATTTTTTCTCTCACTCATGTTGTTATCAATACTATTATATGAATATGTAAACCTATTCTTTAGGTATTTTTTAATTATTCTTTGTGGAGCCGAATAATAACTATATAAAATACCACCTAATATAAAGCCTATTATCAATATAATAATACATGGAATTGTCCACTTTTTATAAATTCTTTTCTTTTTTATGATCTTTTTCATCTTATACCTCATTGTAATTTACATTTTCACCTCCATGACATTTATTATATTTAGATACAATCCATTACAAGGTGTGCACCCCGTGCAATTCATGTATCTTAATACCTAATTGATTACTATTTAATCTTGATATTATTTCCTTTTCTTCTCCTAAAGAAATTCATTGCCAACCTTAAAATATGATTATAATAACCTAGCAATAGAAGCAACATCCTACTTCTGGCTTACAACTGTTCAGATGCCCTTATTACACCATATAAATTGGTACCCTATTTATCAATTCCCAGCCACTTCTCTAATTTTCGTCATAGAAGTAAGAAAGCCATTCTACTTTGATATAGTTGCTATGCATACTACACCACAGTCCGTTATATCATGTTGTTTAACACAATAGTATTTTTCAATTTTAATCTTCATTTGTAATTAAGTTTATTAGGTTTATAAACACATCCATTTACTAATATTGTTTATTTATGTATTCATATAACATATTTTCATAATAAAGACCATATTAACATGTCGTATTTGGAAAATTTTATAGTAATTTTTTGAAATAATTGGGAATGTATAAAGATTTAATTAATTAAGGAAAAGTCATAACTTTGATAATGTGAAGATATAAACAGGAAATTAATACTGATATGATAAAAAGCCTGAGATTAATGAAAGTTGATTTAACTGAGTATGAGAAGCGAAAAATAAAACAAAAAAAGATAGACATTAAGAAAGAGAATAGAATTCGAACTAAAAGTTTTTAAAAAAAGATGATTTTGAAAACACACAACAAACCGGTTGATCACTTAGACCAACTGGTTTTTATTCTTTAACTCTGTACCACTGTCTTTGCTTTTTTCTCTGTTACAATGCCATTACTCACCAAATATACTCTATTAGCCATATCCATAATAAAGGGTTAATGAGTAACTATAATAAGACTCCTATTATATTTTTTAACTTATGCTATTAACAAATTAACAACTAATGTGTAAGACTCGTCAAACTTCACGCCATCATTTTTTTCACATACACATCCACATCATATAAGCTACCATTTCTTCTATAGCCAGCATTATATATGGTCTTTTCGTACTCCATTCCTGCTTTTTGCATAACTCTTCCTGATGCCTTGTTCATAACATCATGCTTAGCAATAATTTTCTCATAACCGACCTCACAACTTAGATAGTGCATGACTGCCCTTAAAGCTTCTAGTACTATTTCCCTGCCCCAATATTCTTTGCCTATACAATATCCAATCTCACAGCTTTTATCCTTATCGCTTGCTATCTCCACGCTTATAGATCCTATCACTTGCTTAATGGATTTTAAATAGATTGCCCAGTTATATACACTTGGCTCGTCATAACGGTTTATCCAACTAAGTATACGGCGCTGGGTAACTTCAATGTCACTATGGGGTCCCCATGACAGAAATTTTAGTGTTTCTATATCACTTGCCCAGTTCCTATACATATCTTCCGCATCATCTACCCTAAATCTTCGAAGTATTAGACGTATGGTCTCAATAGAATTGGTCCCTATATGATTAATCATTTTCCACCTCATTTTTGTGCAAGTATTATGCACATACTAATTTGTGCCTAAAGATTACGAGGGCACAAATTTTAGGGTGAAGGTGGTTTTTCTTTCAACTTTCACCCCTTCAGAAAATGAATATACAGGGACCAGCTCATTTATTCCTAATTGTTCGATTATGTTTATTATAGTGTCTTTTTTGTAAATTGGTGATTCTATGGCATTGCTACGTAAATATTATAATAAACCTTATTTTTACCTCAAAATGAGGTTACTATCTTAACTCTATTCCTTTACTATTAAGCACAGCTAAAAGTCCATCTACCATCTTCTGAACTTCATTGCTCTCTAGGGTACGTTCCATGGATACGAATTCAAAACGAATAGTTACACTCTTTTTACCAGGAAGAAGCTTCTCATCCTCAAAGATATCTACAAGGTAGTATTTTTTCAGATACTGGCAAGGATACATGTCAATGTACTGAGATAAAGACTCATAACGAGTAGATTTATATGCTAAAAGACTTAAATCCACTGTAACACCAGGGTATTTTGATACTTCCTTATATTCTAGGGGAAGCTCATCTACTTTCTCCATATCGGAGATATCAATCTCTGCAAATGCTACATTTAACTTCTTATCAATATTGTCTCTAACCTTTGGATGGAGCACAGATAAATATCCAACTTCCTGATTATCCAACTTGATACCGGCTGAATTAACAGGATGAACATAATTATACTTGTTTATAGCTTCATTTTCCACAAATACAGGGGTTATGTTCTTAATGTCAAGTAATACCTGCTCTATGGCTTCCTTCAGCTTAAAGAATACTTCCTTTTCACTAAGCTGCTTACTAGCAATTACTATACCAAGACGTTTCTTTTCATTACAGAGACCATCTTCTTTAAGTCCGTCTGCAACACGGCCAATTTCATACATACCCATCTCAGGATTTGATTCCACATTCTTTGGAATAAAACCAAGTAAACTGGGAATTATGGTTGAACGGATAGTATCATTCTCAGCAGTCAAAGAGTTAACAATACGGATATTAGGCTCAGTATTAATTCCTAATTCCTTGTTCATCTTAGTTTCATACCATATATAACTATGAACCTCGTTCATATCGTATTTGTGTGATAGTAATGATTTAATCCTATATTCATCATCTCTCTCCACACTATGGCGTATAGGGGAAAGAAGGCTTGTTGTGGAATAGATATCAAAATTATCATATCCATAGATACGAGTAATCTCTTCAACAATATCTGCTTTCATGGTTACATCCTTGGTTGCACGCCATGAAGGTACCCCTACACTAAAGGAATCTCCATCTCTTACAACACTAAAGCCAAGGGCAGACAAGGTCTCCTCCATCATGTCAGAGGATATGTCTATGCCGGTATATTTATCCATATAGTCTTTATCAAAATCTATAGTGATTTTATCATAATGCTTAATATATGCATCAGTTAGGCTTGATGTAATCTTAACTGCCGGATCAATATCAATTAAAAGCTTTATAAAACGCTCTATGGCAAGAACAGTCATTTCAGGATCTAAGGTCTTCTCATATCTGGCACTGGCATCTGTTCTAAGCCCTAGCTTTGTTGCCGATTTTCTTACACTTGTTCCATCAAAATTAGCAGATTCAAGTAAGACAGAGGTTGTGTCATCAGATATAGATGAAAGTTCTCCTCCCATAACTCCTGCAATTCCCACAGGTTCCTTGGCATTGCATATCATAAGAGTCTCGGTATCTACCTTCCTTAGGTTGTCATCTAATGTCAAGAATTCAATTGGCTCTGAATAAGTCTTTACTCTGATTTCAGTCACCTTAGAGTTGTCATAAGCATGCATAGGCTGCCCTAATTCCATCATTAGATAGTTGGTTAAATCAGCAAGCAAGTTAATAGGACGCATACCACAATAGGTTAGACGTATTCTCATATTAACGGGAGCTTTCTTTTTAGTAATATTGTCCATGGTTATACAGCTAAAACGGTATACTCTTTCATTGTCCTCAACTTTTAAATCAATAGGAGTCAAACTATTATAAATGCTTGTATCTACCAGTTCTAAAGGCTTTAATGGACGCTTATTTAGAGCCGCAATCTCTCTAGCAATTCCATAATGTCCCCAAAGGTCAGGACGATTTGTCAGTGATTTATTATCAACTTCAAATACTATATCCTCTAGCTGCATAAATTCTTTAATATCAGTACCAAGAGGATAGTCCTCCTCAATAATCATAAGACCGGAATTATCATCGCTAATTCCAAGCTCCTTCTCTGAGCAACACATACCACTACTTAATACTCCAGCAATAGGAACTTCCTTGATTTCCAAGTCACCTACTTGCCCTCCAAGCTTTGCAAAGGGTACCACAGCTCCTACATATACATTAGGGGCACCGCAGACAACCTCAACAACCTCAGAGCCTATATCTATTTTTACAAGGTGTAGCTTCTTAGAATTAGGATGGTCATTAACCTCAATAATCTTTCCAACTACTACATCCTTAATATCTTTACCCATCTCATATATGTCTTCAACCTCAGCGGTAGATAGTGTAAAGCGGTTAATTAATTCCTTTATATCTATTCCACTAAGATCGGTAAATTCCGAAATCCAATTCATTGATATTAACATAATAAACCTCCATTCTTATTTAGAAATGCCAATCTTCCATTCTATCTTGTAAACTGCTTCAACTGCTTTAGGTTACCACTATTAAACAGGCGAATGTCCTTGATATTGTATTTCATCATGGCAAGCCTGGTAAGTCCAAGGCCAAAGGCAAAGCCAGTGTATTTATCAGGATCAATTCCACCCATCTTAAGAACATTGGGATGAATCATTCCACAAGGTAAAAGCTCAATCCAACCAGATTGTTTACAGGTGGAACATCCACTTCCCTCACAGATAGCACAGTTGATATCCAGCTCAAAGCCAGGCTCCACGAAGGGGAAGAATCCCGGTCTTAATCTCACCTTAACATCTCTTTCAAATACTTCAGATAATAATACCTTCATAAAATAGATAAGGTTTGATATTGATATATCATCACCTATCATCATACCTTCTAATTGGAAGAAGGTATTCTCATGACTGGCATCTAAATTCTCATTTCTAAAGCACCTACCTGGAAATAGTACCTTTAAGGGTTCCCCTTTCTTTGGTGCACCATATTTCTTCATAATAGTATTCTGTGCTGCTGAGGTATGGGTCTTTAGTATTTGACCATTTTCCAAATAGTAAGTGTCTTGCATATCCCTTGCTGGATGGTTCTTAGGAATATTAACTGCTTCAAAGTTGTTATATTCAGTCTGTATCTCTAAGCCGTCCTCAATAATGAAGCCCATGGTCTTAAATATATCTTCAATCTTTTTCTGAACAATAGTTATAGGATGGAGGGTTCCAGCTTCTCTACTTGATGGGATTGTATAGTCATAATGCTCTGCATTTTCGATTTCTTTTAAATATTCTCTCTCTTCTAGAGTTTTATGGTATGAGGCAATAGCTTCTTCTATCTCATGCTTTAGCTTATTTACCTCCTTGCCGGCAATTTTCTTCTCATCTGATGATAAATTTCTAAGATTTTTTAGTGCTTCTGTTACTAATCCTTTTTTACCAAGGAAAGCCACTCTGAGTTTCTCTAGCTCATCCTTTGAATTAATTGCATTCAGTTCTTCTTTAAACTGCTGCCTGATCTTATCAAGGTTATCTAACATCTCATTTCCTCCTTATTAATTCTAAATCTTGTGCATACTTACGGAACATTTTTTACCCCATAGAACTCACTTTCCTATAAAATAAAAAAGCTCCCATCCCAAAGGGACGAAAGCATCGTGGTACCACCCAAACTTCAAATCTTTATCAATAATATTATTGTAAAGATTTCTTTATAGTTATAACGTAACTTATCCGGCCTATCTTTTATCTGTATATCTAATACCTGTTGATATCTTATAGGCAACTCCAGTGCCGAATTTCGTAATAAATCTGAACCCCAAATGTGCTTCCAGCCGATGACACATTCTCTCTGTGGAGAAGAAATACACTACTAATACACCTTCATGGTTTTTATTTTATCATTTCTCATATATTAACTTAAGGATTTACAATTGTCAAGGTCGATATAGTCCTTCTTTTAATTCTTCATTAAATAACATATAAAATAGGAAAACTGGTATCATAAATATAACTGATGCAGGTAACATTACAGCTGGATCAAAATTCTCTGCCTTTGCAATGAATGTCGAAAGGTTTCGTAGCTTATCATCATTAACATATAATAATGGCTGTTCAACCATGTTCCATGCATCTGCAAAAACAAAAAGTCCAACTGCGGCTATACATACCTTAATCTGTGGAACAACACAATGAAAAAGAACCTTAAAGGCCGAATTAGTCTCAAGTCTAGCTGCTTCTATTACAGAAGAATCCATTTCTCTCATATACTGATGGGTTACGACCACAGCAAATGGAGAAAAAATCATTGGTAAAATTATTGCCCAGGGTGTATTTATAATTCCCAAATCACGTAAACCAATATAGTTTGGCAAGACCATAACTTGAAAAGGCATCATCATATTAATAATGTATATAATAAATAATAGTTTTTTTCCTTGAAATATTGCAAATTTAAAGGCAAAAGCTGCAGGTATAGATATAAGTAAGCTTCCCGCTGTAATTGACACAGTATAAATTACAGAATTCCAAAAGAATCTAAAAAAAGGAAAACAATTTAGATACAATTGGTAGTAGCCATTAAAAGTAAAATTATTTTTATTATTAAAGGAACCTAGAACTGTTAGTAGTGCAGGAAGCAGAAAAACCAGTGTCAGCATAAGAACAAGAACCGTCCTTTATGTCGTACTGAAAAAAGTCATCATCTGAAGGTACATAACTATCATCGGAATTATTTGTCCCACTATTACACGAAATGGCTAAGAAAATTGATATTAAAATTACTATAAATAGTGATGTTTTTTTCATTGGTTAAGCTCCTTTTTTTCAACGATAATAGGGTACTTGCTTTTCAACTCTATATCCTGATCTTGGTTTTCTGTAAGAATTAATTCTACTAATTCCGTTGATTCATCATCACGCATCTTTATTAATCCATATATTTTTTTCCATCAGTATATAGGTCTTGTATAGAAAAATTACTAACATCTGTACCATGACCTAATATACCGTAATCAATACTATAGTCAACCCTATATTTTTCTATAAAATCTTTTTCCATATCAATAACGTAAAGACGAATTTCATCAGTAGCATAAATTGATTTATCAATTACACAGTAATCAGAGAATACCAGTGTGTAATCCGACAAACTATCATAGTCATAAAGGTCATAGATCTCCTTTTCCCCATTTTGTAAATTTAATGTATATATACATGATCCATGAAGAAACATAAAATATTCATTAGATACCATTGGACAGTTGTTCATATATTCTGATGGAGCCAGAAAAGTTTTCTCTTTTGTATTAGGATTAAATAAATAAAAACCATCTTCATAGGTGTGAAGTATTTGATATTCATTGTAAGAGGCGAGAAAGCTATAATCAACTTCCTTAGGTTCTGAACTATCAAAATCTAGGTAATAGTTGTTTACATAGCCATCATCATTTTTTAAATTCATATAATAAATTCCATGTATGCCTACATGTATATAAAAAGCATTTGCTTTTTGAACCAAGCGAAGTTCCTCGCTTTCTAGATTCAAGCAATAGATATTTCCACTGTGCTTAGGACTAGAAACAGTATCTTCTATAAAATATAATTCATTATTCCACAATTGCAGGGAGTGGGCTTCTTTCTCAACCAGTAGAGTACTTATTCCATCATCTAATTGATATATATAATTATCCTTACCATAATTAACATAGTAGATAAGATCATTATCATAATCTGGACAAACTAAAGAAGAAGTGGCACCTGAACTTTTAATACTAGCATTGAGGTTACCAGTTTTATATGATTTACTGGATGTAACACCTTTAAAATCTAGTTCATAAGGCCAATCTTTTTTACTATTATCTTTTGAAGGGTTTTCATTATTGCCTTCTTCTGACATAGCCTCATTATCTAAAGACTTATACCGATTTGTATTATTAGGTGTTTGAAAGTGTGAATAGTCTGGCTCTATTTGGTCATCTATGGTGTTCTTTTTGCAAGAAGTAGAAAATAGTATTACAAGGATAAATGCTAAAAATAATAGTTTTCTTCTATTCATGGTTATACAACACTCCCTTTATTTGAAAAAAAATATATTTTATACATGTATAATAGATTTTTTACCAATAGACTTTATATGTATATCAACACAGTATTAACTTTACAAATAATATACAGTTTTGTCAAATTATTAGCAGTAAATCCCATTGGTATTGATATGCCTCCGTTTCCTTATAAAATGTTTATATAAGTTAAATTATATGAGAAAGCCCTGTGAGTCAGTTCACTCACAGGGCTTTCTCATATAATCGTTATTCCTTTATCTAAACTTATAAGTTTAACAGTGCCACCAAAATCATTATATAAAATCTATTGTATAAACATAGCATCACCAAAACTAAAGAAGCGATACTGTTTTTTTACAGCCTCCCTGTATGCATCTAGGATATACTCTCTTTTTGAAAAGGCTGATACAAGCATCATAAGGGTGGATTCAGGTAGATGAAAATTCGTAATGAGTCCATCCATTACTTTAAAGTTATATCCAGGGTAGATAAATATAGATGTATCTCCGCTTCCTGCCTGTACATATCCCCTATCATCAGACGATGACTCCAGAGTTCTACAACTGGTAGTTCCCACACAGATGATTCTGCCTCCATTTTCTTTGGCTTTATTAATCTTATCTGCTTCTTCCTCTAATATCTGATAATACTCGGAATGCATGTGATGCTCCTTAATGTTATCCACCTTAACAGGACGAAAGGTCCCAAGTCCTACATGAAGGGTCACGAAAGCTATGTCTACACCCTTTGCTCTAATTTTATCTAATAACTCCTCTGTAAAATGAAGCCCTGCTGTTGGAGCAGCTGCAGATCCTTCGTACTTAGCATAAACTGTCTGATATCTGTTCTTGTCCTTTAACTCATGGGTTATATAAGGTGGTAGGGGCATTTGACCAAGTTTATCTAGGATTTCTTCAAATATACCCTGATATGAAAACTGAATCAAACGATTACCATCCTCTTGTACATCCAATATCTTCGCCGTTAGCAGACCCTGACCAAAACTAACTAAAGTCCCTGGCTTTGTCTTCTTTCCGGGCTTTACTAGGGTCTCCCATATATCATTTTCTTTTCTTTTTAATAATAACAATTCTATTCTGGCACCTGGGACAATATCTTCATGGTCATTATTTGGCCAATTATTTATTTTTTCTCCTATAAGACGAGCAGGGATTACCTTGGTATTATTTACTACCAGACAATCCCCCCTTTTCAAATAATTTATAATATCTTTAAAATATTTATGCTCATATTCACCGGATTGCCTATTAAGAACCATTAGTCTTGATCCTGTTCTATCCTCTAGTGGGTCCTGAGCAATTAAATCCTCCGGTAAATCATAGTAAAAGTCATGTGTATTCATAAAAACTCCCTTGTAGATAAAATATGCTAGAACAACAAATCTGATTTTTTCTTTAAAAGCTTTCCACCGTTAATTATCAAAAAAGTTCCTGCTGCTAAACCTGATAATATAAGAATTATACCGAGTACTAAATTCCAGACTCCCACGGACTTCATCGTGTTATAAATTTTCTCCATCATGATAAATTCCTCCTTTTCTAAGAATAACTAGGACCATATTGTTTATAATAGTCATCAATTAACTGCTTTAACTTATCATTTATCACTATCTTCCCCTTGTAGGGCTTATTGTACAGGTGTTCCACAACCTCTTCCATGGTTACAATGGCTGTTGTAACAATTCCATGGGTATCTTGAATTTCCTCTAGGGCACTTTTATCTCCCTGTCCTCTCTCCATTCTGTCTACTGAAACTACAAGTCCCAATACTTTCACATTACCCTGGGCTCGCAATATTGGTAGAGTCTCCCTAATAGAAGTTCCAGCAGTTGTTACATCCTCTATAATCAATATTCTATCTCCGTCTTTAATCGGTGACCCCAGTAAAATTCCTTTATCACCATGGTCTTTTATCTCTTTTCGATTGGAACAATATCTTACTTCTTTGTCATAGTGCTCACTTAATGCCATGGATGTAGCAACAGCTAAAGGGATACCCTTATATGCCGGACCAAATAGTATATCAAAACATAATCCATATCTCTCCTTGATTGCCCTGGCATAATATACTCCTAATTTACGAAGTTGCCAACCAGTTTGATAATTACCTGTATTAATAAAAAACGGGGTCTTCCTTCCACTCTTAGTAACAAAATCTCCAAATTTCAAAACACCGCAGTCCACCATAAACTCAATAAACTCTTGCTTATACTGTTCCAACCTGATCCCTCCCATAAAAATCATTTTACACAACCAATTATATCATATATTTCAGATATTTGATTTCTAATCATATAAGCCTCTATTCCATCTATAACCTCTTCTGTAGCTTTTGGATTAATGAAATTAGCAGTACCGACAGATACCATGGTTGCTCCTGCCATAATAAATTCTAAGGCATCTTCGCCGTTCATAATGCCTCCCATGCCTATTATAGGAATCTGCACCGCATTAGCTACTTGATATACCATTCTTACTGCTATGGGCTTAATGGCAGGTCCTGACAAGCCCCCTGTCTTATTGGCCAATACAAAGGCTCTTCTATTAACATCAATCTTCATACCTGTTAAAGTATTTATAAGAGATATGGCTTCACATCCTCCTGCTTCTGCAGCCTTAGCCATTTCTGAAATATCAGTAACATTGGGACTAAGTTTTATGATAATTGGCTTTTTGGCAAACATTTTTACCTGTGAAGTAATGGCTTCAACCCTTTTGGGGTCTTGTCCAAAGGCAATCCCCCCCTCCTTAACATTGGGACAGGATATGTTAATTTCAAGCATGTCTATATCACAGTCAGAGAGTCTTTCAACTACTTGGCAATATTCTTCTGTAGTCTTTCCTACTACATTTACAATTATTCTTGTATTGTGGGAGCGAAGGAAAGGTATATCTCTTTTTATAAACATATCTAAGCCAGGATTTTGAAGACCGATTGCATTCAACATCCCCCCATAGGTTTCCGCAACTCTTGGGGTAGGATTACCTGGCCAGGGCTCCAAGGATACCCCTTTAGTAGTAACAGCACCTAGTCTTGATAAATCCACATATTCACCATATTCCATTCCAGAGCCGAAAGTACCAGAGGCTGTGGTAACGGGATTTTTAAATGTAATCCCAGCTATATTAACATCTAAGTTAATATTTTTATTAGTAATATTTTTATTTACTATATTATTATTTTTTCCTATTTTATCTAAATTACCCATTATAATATTACCTCTTCTGCGTAAAATACAGGTCCATCCTTACAGATTCTTTTATTATTAACATTAGTATGATGATTAACACTGCTGGACTTACATACACATGCAAGACATGCACCGATACCACAGGCCATCCTTTCCTCTAATGAAAGCTGAGCCTTAATCTTATTTGTTAGAGCCCATTCTTTAACACCCCTGAGCATGGGAGTAGGACCGCAAGCATATATAATATCAGCTGACAGATTATGCTCTCTGATTGCATCTAATACATTACCCTTAGTTCCTACACTACCATCCTCTGTAACTAGGTATACATTTCCCTGTTTGATGAAATCTTTATCTAAGAAGGTTACATCCCTATATCCAAGCACTATATCTTTCTCACAGGTTAACTGCTTAGATAACTCTAATAATGGGGGAATTCCTATACCCCCTCCGATGATTAATGCCTTCTTACCCTCCAAGGTAAAGCCATTGCCCAAGGGTCCCATACAATCTATAAAATCACCAGCTTTAAGTTTGGCAAACTCTTCCGTTCCTTTACCTAGTACTCGGTAGACTAGGCGAATCCTTTTTTTATTATTATCTATTTCACATATACTTATTGGCCTTGGCAATAGCCTACCGCCGTCCCTACAATATAATGAGAAAAATTGTCCTGGACGGGCAGATGCTACCAACTCTCCTGCCTCCAACCATAATTCGTATACTCCTTCTTCTAGACTTTCATTACTGAAAATCCTTATGCTTTTCTTTTGAGCGATAGACATCTTATATCTCCTTCTAATATATCTAAGTCCATATTAAGCACCTATAGAACCTCTTGTCACTAAAGTAACAGTAACTTAACTAGCTTAATAAAATATTCAATCTCCAATTATCTTTACATATACCTTCCTTACCCTAGGCCCATCAAATTCAGTTAAATATATTCCTTGCCATGTCCCTAAGAGTAATCTTCCATTCTCTATAATAATAGTCTCCGAAAATCCCATCATACTTGATTTAATATGAGCTGCAGAGTTACCCTCCATATGATGGTATCCATCAGAAAAAGGTATAACCTTATTAAGCTCCATAAGGATATCCCTCACAACATCAGGATCAGCATTCTCATTAATGGTAACAGCAGCTGTGGTATGGGGAATAAATACTATACAAGCTCCACTATTAACACCACTTGCTCTAACTTGCTCTTGCACCTGCCCAGTAACATCCACCATTGCAGTTGTTTGCGGTGTCTTTATATTAAAAGTATATACTTTACTCACCCTATGTCTATCCTTTCCTTTGTAGTTATCCATCTATATTAATCCATTTCACCTCTATACATTATAAACAAGGGGTATTTAAAATACAAGCATGGTTTAACAAACATTTGCATGAATTCCCCCTCCTCTAAGGTGGAGGGATGAATTAACATTACCTGTCCCTTACATTTTTCTTATTCATAATCATAACTGATAATATTATGAATAGGATTCCACTTCCAAACATTAATGCAAACTGCATCCAAGGAGTACATACTCTATCCCCTATTTTTAGGTCCATGCCGGTTAATTCTGAATATTGTGTAATTGCCTCCTTGGGTAGACCTGCAAAGGTAGCATTTAATGCATCTGTGGTAAATACCTTACGCATCCAGGCACTTCCCTGTGTCATTGGAATGAAGGCAAGTATTTTTCTAACTAGGCTTGGCATAATTCCTATGGGAACATACATACCTGTAACAAAGCCTGATAGAGTTTGTACAAAAATAGATATACCACTATAGGCACTTCTAGTCCGAGCTAGACTTGTAATAAAGAAGAGAAAGGCTGTAGTTGAAAATGCATTTAGGACAATTAAACCCAGTACCTTCACTGACAAGGTGAAAGACATTAGTGTGCCACCGGTAATTACTAGGATAATCTCTGATATAACAACAGTTATAAGGCTAAATATTATACTTAAAAATACCGCTGAAATAACATAAGCAGATACCAATACAAAACGTGATATAGGAGCGATATAGTAACTAGAAAGCTTCCCTGTCTCTTCATCCCAGCTCATCATACCTAGCATTCCTATAGAGGATGATATTCCATTTACTATGGTTATACCAGCTATTATTAAAGAAAGTACAAGAGTACGGGCATTGGTGGCATCTAGGGTAGGATTTCTTAAACCTGGCACCAAGTATTCCTTTGGTATAGGCCTTTCAACCATAAATTCATCCATATCATATATTAGTCCCTTAACCATATCAATATTTAGCTGGCCTAGAAAAATAAGCATCAGCATAATAATAATTAGCATGGACAAAAAGGTGAAAAAGACATTTTCTTTATCTTTTAAATATACCAATAAATTTCTTTTTATAATGGAATTTAGTGCTTCCATATTCCACCTCCTATATCACTTCTACAAGTTGCTTTCCAGTTATACTTAGAAAAGCATCATCCATGGTCCCCTGAACCACCTCAAATGAATAAATGTAGGGTTTAAGTTCATTTAGTATGGGTATAGCAGATATGGTATCAGGAATAGTGATTGTAATATGGTTGCTCTTTTCTTTATATTCCATTCCATATTTTGCAGCAATCTCTATGACCTTATCATAACTGTCTGAAAACACACGAATTCTATCGGAAGTATAGGTTTCCTTTAACATTGTCGGAGAACCATATGCCGCAATTTTACCCCCATCAATTATTGCTATGCTATTAGCCCTAGCTGCTTCCTCCATATAGTGGGTGGTCAAAAATATGGTCATATTATGTTCTTTCCGTAGTCTCTCTACACTTCTCCAAACCATACGCCTTGTCTGGGGATCAAGTCCCGTGGTAGGCTCATCTAAAAACAATATCTCCGGCTGATTCATAATCGCCCTTGCTATCTCACAACGTCGTTTCTGTCCTCCAGATAACTTGCGGTATTGTCTATGTAACAATGAACCTATATCAAGAGTATCACATACCATATCAAGATTCTTTTTGATAACCTTCTCGTCTTTTTCATATAAGTATGCTCTACTTAGCAAGTTCTGTTTTACAGTTAATAGTACATCAAAGGTGTTATTTTGGAAGACTACCCCAAGTTTCTGCCTGATGGCATTGTTATCCTTGCCAAGTTCATAGCCACATATCTCTACTCTTCCCTCATCCGGTGCATACAGGGTACAAAGCATATTTATAGTCGTTGATTTACCTGCTCCGTTAATACCAAGATATCCAAATAACTCTCCTTTCTTAACAGTAAAGTTAATATTATCCACTGCCTTCACATCACCAAAAGACTTAATAAGATTTTCAACCCTAATAATATCTTCCAATATAAACACTCCCATAATTACCATTTTTTATCATAATAACTATAAAAGAACTTTATAAAAAATGCAATCATTTTTAATATATTAGGTTTCTTTTATATGTTTTTTTGCTATAATGGAATAAATTGATATCAAATAAGAAAGGTGATTATAGATATGTTTTGTACGAACTGTGGGAATAAATTAGAGAACTCGGCACTGTTTTGCACCAATTGCGGAAGCCCTGTTACCAACATGCAAAATATTACTCCTGCTCAAAACACACAAAATCAAAATAATAGTCCGACTGGAAGTACCATAACTGCTAAACCTCCAAAGAAAAGTAAGAAAAAGATATTTGTAGTTCTTAGCCTCTGCATAGTTATTTTGCTAGCTGGAGGTGTAACAGGTTACTTTCTTTTTAAAATGCATCTTACGAAACAAGCAGATAAGGTTATGGCATATTTAGAAGATGAAAAGTATGATGAGGCACTAGAGCTTTATGATAAGTACGTTGAAAAAGCTAAATATACAGACTTTGAAGACAAGATTACTGAAGCATTATTGGGTATAGCTGAGCAAACCAAGGAAGAGTACCTATCTGAAAAGATTGATTACTATTCGGCAACCAACAGGTTAAAAGAAATTAATGATTATGGTATTAAAGAAGTAGATGATTCGATTAGTACAGTTTCAAGATTAATAAATAAGATAAAGGCATCTAGAGAAAACTTTCAAGACGGACAAGATTTCTATAATCTTGACGAATACTCATATGCTCTTGATTATTACAATCTAGTGATTAAGGAAGATAAAAAGTATTATGAATTGGCAAAGAAGGAAATAGAGCGTATAGAGGAAGAGATAGCTGAAAGGGAAAGAATTGAGCAAATAGAAGAAATCAGAGCCCAGGCTTTGCAAGATGCTGCGGACTATGCCAATTGGTCATATTATCAAGAAGCAATAGAGGTACTTGAACAAGGACTATTATTTATACCAGGAGATATTGAACTAACAAATCAATTAGATATCTACTATAACCTTCTAGAAATGTCCACAAGAGTTCCTGGTTTTGCCTCTGAAAAATTTGAACATACATATAAAGAAAACGGTATTGATATTATGACTGCATCAATAGAAATTCCCGTACTTGAGGGTGATCTTCCTGCCTATGAAATTATTAACCAAGAATTTAGAGATATTATGGAAGGTTATATTGGTGTAATGGATCATACCGCTGAAGATGCCAGATATTATGTAAATGAGGAATATTTTATACCATATTCCTATGATGTAGCCTATACTGTAGTATACAATAATAACGGTATAATATGTGTTGTATTGGATGGATATGTATTTACTGGTGGAGCTCATGGATATCCCATAAGATATGTATTAACCTATGATTTGCTATCAGGAGATTATCTATGGCTAAGTGATTTACTGCTGATTGATGATCAAGAATTGGCCTATTATGTATTAGAAGAATTTAATCGTATGTATTATGAAGCTCCAGGAGATTATTGGGAAGATGCTTTTAGTATAATAGAAGGGGATTCCTATAGTATGAATAACTTCAATTATTATATAACAGAGGATTGTTTAGTTATCTACTACTTCCCCTATGATTTAGCCAGTTATGCAAGAGGATTTGTAGATATTATAATTCCCTTTGAGAACAATGAATGGATGTTTAGTTTTCTACAATAGATGAATTTAGAAAATATTAAGCAGTCCCTACCTTGACAAGTTTCTTTCAGTTGTGGTATATTTACCACCGATAACACAAAAAAGTACAGACATTACGGACCATATAAACAACTAGAAAGGGTATATAATAATATGAATCCAATCGTTACAATTGAAATGCAAAGCGGAGATATAATGAAGTTGGAATTGTATCCCGACATAGCACCAAATACTGTTAACAATTTTATTTCCTTAATAAATAAGGGCTTCTATAATGGGTTGACTTTCCATAGAGTCATACGTGGTTTTATGATTCAGGGTGGCGATCCTGAAGGAAATGGTATGGGTGGACCCGGCTACTCCATTAAGGGTGAATTCACTTACAATAATTTTGATAACGACTTAAAGCATGAAGCAGGAGTTATTTCTATGGCAAGATCTCAGATGCCTAATTCAGCAGGTTCACAGTTCTTTATTATGCATAAGGATTCTCCCCATTTGGATGGCTCCTATGCTGCCTTCGGAAAAATCACCGAGGGTATGGATGTAGTTGATAAAATAGCTAAATGCGAAACCGATTATTCTGATTTACCAAAGGAGCCACAGGTTATGAAAATTGTAACTGTTGAAACCTTTGGAAAAGATTATCCTGAACCAGAGAAATGTTAATATAAGGTTAAGCCCCTCATGATTGAGGGGCTTGATATTTTTTGTTTATTATTATAGATGTTGCCAAGCATTCTTAAGATCTTCCTTCATATCTAATACTGCTTGTCTTGAGGCATCAGCATAGGCTGCCTCTCCATAAGACTCATATTTTGCCTGTTTATAGGCTGCAATTATTCCTCTGGAGGAATTTACGATTGCTCCCAAGCCATCCTTATTAAAATAATGCTTTAGGTCTTCTGCCTTACCTCCCTGGGCTCCGTAACCTGGTACCAGTATAAATGTATTTGGCATTATCTTTCTTAATTCCTTACCTATTTCAGGATAAGTAGCTCCAACTACAGCCCCTATATAACTATATTGAGAACCCATACATAACTCTCCCCACTGAGCGACTTTTTCGCCTACTAATTCATATAAGGGTCTACCATTAATCAACTGGTCTTGAAACTCTCCACTGGATGGATTAGAGGTCTTTACAAGAATAAAGAGTCCCTTATTTTCCTGTTTACAGACATCTACAAAGGGGAGTATCCCATCAGAGCCTAAGTAGGGGTTAACTGTAATAAAATCCTCATCAAAGCCTCTGTAATCTTTATCACCTATGGTAACTTTACCAAGATGGCCGGTAGCATATGCGGTAGATGTGGAGCCAATATCTCCTCTCTTAACATCACCGATAACTATTAAGCCTTTCATCTTAGCATATTCCAGGGTCTTCATGTAGACTTTCATTCCCTCAATTCCAAATTGCTCATACATGGCTACCTGAGGTTTTACAGCGGGAACTAAATCATATATAGCATCAATAATTCCCTTATTATATAACCATATAGCCTCTGTAGCACCCTCAAGGTTCTCTCCCTTGTCTTGATAAGCCCTATCCATAAGATGCTTAGGAACATAAGACAGCATAGGATCTAGACCTACTACTATAGGTGCTTCTAGCTCTTCTATTCTCTTAATTAGTTTATTAATCATCCAACCCCTCCTTCAAACATTACTTATATTCATACACAATATCACCAGAAACTATGGTATATAATACCCTTCCTTGAACTTTTCTTTTATGGAAAGGTGTATTTTTTCCCTTAGAATAAAACTTGTTTTTATCTATAAGATACTCTGCTTGAGGATCTATAATCACAATATCTGCTATATATCCCTCGCCAATACAGCCCCTGTCAATTCCAAGTATCTTGGCTGGATTAAGACTCATCTTTTCAACCATTTGTCTGTAGGTAAGTATCCCTGTTCCGACAAGTTCTGACCATGTTAGTGAAAATGCAGTTTCAAGCCCTACTATTCCAAAGGGTGCCCCTAACATAGATTGACTCTTTTCCTCTCTTGAATGGGGAGCGTGATCTGTGGCTATAACATCTATTATATCATTTTTTAAGGCTTTCTTAATAGCCTCCACATCTCTTAAGCTTCTTAAGGGGGGATTCATCTTATAATTCGCATCATCCCCTGGTATATGGCTATCAGATAAGATAAAGTAATGGGGACAAGTCTCTCCAGTTATCTTAAGACCACATTTCTTTCCTATATCTAGCATATATGTGCTATCCTTGGTTGAACAATGACATAGATGAAGCCTGACCCCTGTTTCCTTGGCAAGGAGTATGTCTCTTGCAGTTATTACATCCTCAACTGCATTACTAATGCCGGGCAAGCCAAGCTCCTTAGCCTTTTCCCCTTCATTCATTACCCCATCTGCCGCAAGGGATTTGTCCTCACAATGAGCAAATACAGGGATATCTATATCCTGGGCTTGTCTCATGGCTTTAGCATATAAACCAGTATCAAGAACTGATTTACCATCCTCGCTAATGGCTACTGCACCAGCCTCAGCCAATTGATATATATCGGTTAAGTCCTTGCCATCTTGTCCCTTAGTAATTGCAGCAATAGGTAGTACATTAACCGGTCCTTCATGAGCAATTCCTATAACCCTACTAATGGTCTCAATACTATCAAGGGCTGGCTTGGTGTTTGGCATGGCACAGATAGTTGTAAATCCACCAGCAGCGGCAGCCTTACTGCCACTGAGTATAGTTTCTTTATATTCATAACCGGGTTCTCGCAGGTGTACATGTAAATCAATAAATCCGGGCATTACAAATTTTCCCGAAGCATCAATAACCTTATCAGCAACTATATCCAAATCATCCAGGTTTAGCTGTGGTCCTACTTTCCATACCCTATTGTCTTTTATAAGAATATCATAATGCCCCTCTCTAGCTGATGCGGGGTCAACAAGATATCCATTTTTAATATAAAGTATCAAGGAATATCCCTCCATCCTGCTAGATAATTAATAAACTGCTGGGCTGTTCGTCCTGATAAGCCTCCATTATATAGTTCCCATCTGTTGGCTTGACTGATAAGCTCCTCCTGGTCTATATCTGTTATGCCTTGTCTATTAGCCAGTTGCTGTACGATTTCCAAATATTCCTTCTTGGAAGGAGCTGAGAAGTTTATTGTAATACCAAATCTTTGTACCAAAGAAAGCTTCTCTTCCATAGTGTCTGAACGATGTATTTCACCGTCATTTTCCATATCAGATCTGTCATTCCAGGTTTCTCGGATAAGATGTCTACGGTTAGATGTGGCATATATAAGAACATTATCGGGCTTATTCTCCAAACCACCTTCTATTACTGCTTTGAGGTATTTGTATTCTATTTCAAATTCTTCGAAGGACAAATCATCCATATAGATTATAAACTTATAATTCCTGTTCTTAATCTGAGATATAACTGCAGACAGATCCTCAAATTGATGTTTATAGATTTCAATCATTCGAAGTCCCTTATCATAATACTCATTAAGGATTGCCTTTACTGAAGTGGATTTTCCTGTTCCGCTATCACCGAATAGAAGGACATTGTTAGCTTTCTTACCTTCTACAAATGCCCTAGTATTATCTTCTAACATCTTTTTTTGCTTATCATAGCCAATTAGATCAGATAGCCTAACCTCCAATGTATTTGTTATGGGGATTAGCTCCAATCTACCACTATCCTTAGATAAGCGAAAAGCTTTATTTAGTCCAAATTTTCCAACACCAAAGTCCCTATAAAAATCAGTTATAAGCTTAAAGACTTCCTCCTCATCTTTTGAGGCGGCAATACGGCTACTTAACAACCTCACCTTATCACTTACATTCTTTTTGTAGCTTCCCTTACTTTTTTCTATGGATTTATAATTAGTAATGATAGAGAAGCAATTAATTTCAAGCTCTTGTTCCAAAGGGCTAAAATCGTAGTCAAATAAGGCTTTAAATATCTTAAAATCTGATTTCGCAAATTGATTTACTGTTCCCTCTCTGGCACCAACTTTCTCGCAGGTTATACTGAAGGGGTTCTCCAAACTTATCAGCAAGTAAGTCAAATAGTTCTGCCATAGATTATCATTAAAACCATAAATAGTAGCCAAATCAAGAAGCTCATTGATAAGGGTATATATCTTAGAAATAACATACTCCCTCATATTATCTATGCCCCTAAGCTGTTCCTTCTCTAATAAATAATCGTACTCTTTTATGGTTTCTGCAAGTCTAGCTAATAAGCTATTGTCTTCTAGCTTCTTATAGACTACTAATTTCGAAATCAATCTATACATAAGTTCCTCCGTAACAAAATTATTGCATGATTATGCAATAATAGCAGCTGTAATAAGACTGCTGTATGGTTTTACATCCTTTCAGGTGCTTCAAATCCAAGTAGGTCAATACATTGTAGCAATATTTCCTGTACCAGTGTAATTAACCGTATTAAGGATGCTTGCCTCATCTCACTGTATTCATCGGATATTATCTTTGTGTCATGATAAAAGCTGCTGAATTTATCTGCCAAATCATAAATATATTGACATATCCTATGAGGTGCTTGCTCTTCATAAGCCCCATAGATCATATCGCTGAATTTTGTAACCTGCAGCATAAGCTCCCGTTCTACAGAACTTTCAGCAGGAATAATCTTCATATCAGAAGCAATATTTTTACCTGATTCCTTGAATTTATCAAGAATGGATTTAATCCTTACAATAGTATATAGAATATAAGGGCCTGTATTTCCTTCAAAGGATGTAAATCTATCTAAGTCAAAGACATAATCCTTAGAAGCTTGATTTGATAAATCACCATATTTTAATGCGGCAATTCCAACCTTATTCGCTACTTCCTTAGCCTCATCTTCTTCCATATTACGATTTTCCATAATTTTATTGTAAACTTCATCGGTCACCATCTTAATTAGGTGCTCCAAACGCAGAACACCACCATCCCTGGTTTTAAATGGTTTTCCATCTTTACCATTCATGGTGCCAAAGCCTATAAATTGAAGAGTTGTATCCTCATTTACAAGCTTTGCTTTCTTTGCACAGCGAAATACTGTTTCAAAATGCAGTTCCTGCCTCTTATCAGTAATATACAAAATATGATTAGGAGCAAATAACTCCATTCTCTCTACAATAGTGGCCAAATCCGTGGTGCTATATAGGGTTGCACCATCAGACTTTAGTATCATACATGGTGGTATTTCCTTAGTATCAGTCTCTTCCTTAACATCAACCACCAATGCCCCTTCACTAATTCTTGCATAGCCATTATCCTTTAAATACTCCACCATGCCAGGAATATATGGTTGGGCATCACTTTCCTTCTTCCACAATTCGAAGGATACTTTTAACCTATCATAAATCTTCTTTAAATCAGTAACAGATACCTCCTGCATATGATTCCACAGTGCCATATAGCCTCTGTGACCATTTTGCATAAGATAGGTAATCTCCTTGGCTTCCTCGAGAAATTCAGCATTCTCCTTGGAATATGCACTAGCTGCAGGATATATGTCCTCTAGTTCTGATATGGTAAAAGGTGCTTCCTTGGGATATTCCCCCATGTAGCTTTCATCAAAATATATAAGATCCGGTTTCCTTCTCTTTAATTCTGCTATAACAAGTCCCATAGGCGTACCCCAGTCCCCCAAATGTACATCTCCTATGGCTTCATTTCCCATAAATTTAAAAATTCGTTTAAGGCTTTCACCAATAACTGCAGAACGCATGTGTCCTACATGAAGGGGCTTGGCAATATTAGGACCACCATAGTCAATAATAATCTTCTTTGGACTTTTCTCACCTTCACATCCAAAGTTCTTTTCACTGGCCATGCCATTTAAATACTCTGCCAAAACCTCGTCCTTTAATGTTATATTTATAAAGCCTGGCATAATTGCGGTGATTTCCTTAATACGATCATCACTTGCCAGTTCTTCTACTACTTCCTGGGCTATTACTATAGGAGCCTTCTTGTATTCTTTTGCGGCCGCCATGGCACCATTACACTGATATTGACATAGGTCGGGTCTGTTAGAATGAGTTACTATTCCGTATTTCTCATCATATCCTTTTTGAGCAAAAGCATTTTTTACTGCTTCTGATATTAATTCAACTATTTTTTTCATTGTTACCTCCAATATCTCTTAACTTAATCAATACTTTAACATAGCTCTGCATAAAAGTCATCAGGTTTTTATAAAATGTCATTTTACTAAGATGTGCATAATTATTCTAAATTGCACCATTTAGAGTGAATTAATACTATTATTTCATCAATTGTAAATATAAAACAAGAAAATTAGTGTAATATTTTAATAAAGTTTGAAATATTTTCAAATAAAGGCTGTTATTTTTATCAATTATGATGTATATTATATGTATATGGTTTAAACGTAATTTCTCAAGCTATGTAATATAATACAAAATTTGTTACTAAAAGCGTATATTATGGAGAATCATACAGAAACGAAAGGAGAAACATCATGTTTGGGCTTTACTTTGGTGATTATTTATTAAAAAAGAATAAGATTTCTCATTCGCAATTAGAGGAAGTGTTAAATTGTCAACAGTCTACTCGTGCTAAATTGGGGTTGATAGCAGTTGCAGAAAATCTGTTGACCGCCAAACAGGCTGATGAAATTAATGAACTGCAGAAACAAAAAGACAGACGTTTTGGTGATATCGCTATCGAAAAAGGTTATTTACTTAGTGAAGAAGTAAATTATCTATTAAATCTTCAAGGTAACCCTTATCTGACATTTATTCAAGTTCTAGCAGAAAAGAACATTATTAGTATGGACGAAATAGAATTATACCTTAATGATTTCAAGAAGGATAATAATTTTACAGATACTGAATTAGAAGCACTAAAATCTGGTGATATAGACAGAATCATCCCTGTATTTGTGAATATCAACCTTCCGCTGGCAGGGGAATGCATTTCATTGACCCTGCGTAATATAATCAGATTTGTAAATAATAACATACTTTTGAAGAAGGCCTATACAGTTAAAGAATATACTTTCTCTTCTCTTGCATATCAACGTCTTGTAGGAAGTCACCAATTGTTTGTAGGCTTTGCAGGTAGTGACGAGGCCTTGTTAACAATTGCCAGTCCATTTGCTAAAGAAGAATTTGAAACCCTGGACGAAGATTCTTTTGATTCTATTTGTGAATTCATAAACTGCAGTAACGGATTATATGCTTCCAAGCTAAGTATTGAGGATATACATATTGACATGACACCACCTACATATGAACAAAATAAAACACTGGTGTCTGATGGAGATATTTATATAGTTCCTATAGTTATTGATGGAAAACAATCCGACTTGTTAGTTGTTGTCGATCAGAAGGTTGATATAAAATAGGAGGGAATAGTAATGGCAAAGATTCTTATAGTTGATGATTCTAAGACCTCAAGGAAAATTCTTAGAAACATTCTAGAAGAGAATGGTCATGAGGTTATTGGGGAAGCTGTCAATGGACAAGATGCAATCGATAAATTTCAAGAGCTCCAACCTGAAATTACAACAATGGATATTACTATGCCGGTTATGGATGGTTTAGAGGCATTGAAAAGAATCATGGATATAGATAAAAAAGCCAAAGTTGTTATGGTAACCGCTGCCGGTCAAAAGACTAAGATAGTGGATGCCGTCAAGTATGGTGCTGTGGAGTTTTTAACAAAGCCATTTGAGGCCACCCAGATTATAGAGATTATTGATAGAGTCATATAATTCGACATACTAAAAAACAATAGAAAACTCATCTAATTAAAATGCTCCTCTCAAGATAGACAAGTTTACTTATCTAATCTTGTGGGGAGCATATTTATGAGTCGGTTCTTATGTATTAAGCAAATATATGTTTAGTTATTTATAAAGCTTACTACCTTATATGGTGTTCTATAGTTGTATCTTTTAATCTTAATGCCTTCCTTCCTACTGGCGGCACCTATTACTTTACCATTGCCAATATACATAGCCACATGATTAACAACACCATTTTTCCTATAAAAAATTAAATCACCTGGCTGAATTTTGTCCATGGAGACTCTTCTACCACTATTTGCTTGAGCTCTTGAGGTTCTGGGGATATATATACCAAATTTCTTCAAAACTGATTGAACATATCCTGAGCAATCAGCACCTCTAGTAAGACTAGTGCCACCCCATACATAAGGGTTTCCCTCAAACTTCAATGCGTAATTAACTATTCTTTGACGAAGAGAATTATTAGCACTGTTTGACTTTTTCTTTTTAATATCCTTTTCCAGCTTAATAATTTTCTGTTCTTCTTCAACTGAAATAGCTTCCTTAAAATCTGTTCTTATATGTACATAGTCCTTAGAGACATATCCTGTTTTTCCTCCGAAGGATATCTTTGCCCAATTATTCAGTTCTTCTATAACTTCTAGCTCAAAGCCCTTAGGAATCTGTGTAACTACAGAAGAGTTCGTACTTGCCTTTGACCTAACATTAAGGATCTTTGCCTTAACAGTAGCAATCTTAGACTTTACCTTCTCAACTCTATTATATACTTCACTTCCAGTAAATAAATAATCTGAATTTATGTACCCGGTTACATTCCCCGATTTTATTTTAATCCATTGACTATTTTGTGCTATTTCACTGTCATTGGATATAATTGTTGCAACTGAATTATTATATAGCTTTCCTACTACTCTACTATTAGTATCAGCCTTACTTCTTATATTTACATAATTTCTAACATTTGCTATTGCTAAATCACCATATTTTATAATAGGATCAATTATATCGTCAATTTCTGCTTTAGTAATATCAGGATTAATAATAACATTATTTAAAAGAACAGTTATCCCTGCTACTGGCTGTCCGGCAGCATATGCTGTCTTTGTCCCGCTAAAAAGAGCTAATGAACCAACCATGCAAAAAGTCGCAATCCTTCGTAAATTTCTAGTCATATAAACCTCCGCTGTAATATGTATTACATAATTATTAAATATGTTACAAATGTATTATACTATATCTTTTAACAAAATTCATGTGGTATATCCTTCCACGATATGCTCAGCCAAGGAAGATGAAAAAAATGTAGACTTTCTAGATAAGAAGGCTTATTATTGATATAATCTAAATTGGTACTATTATAATAGATGGTATTATAATAGATTTGATAGCAAAATTGATAATATCAGTTATGATAGTATCTATAACAAGTATAGCCTTTTAGTTTGGAGGTAATTATGGCATTAGACGGAATTGTAATTGCAAATATAGTAAAGGAGCTTAAGGAATCTCTAGTTGGCGGAAGAATTAATAAGATTGCCCAACCTGAAAAAGATGAGCTTCTTATAACCGTAAAAGGACTAAGTAGAGAAACATACAAATTATTTCTCTCGGCGGGAGCAGGGATGCCCTTAATTTATCTTACGGATAGCACAAAAAGCAACCCCCTGACTGCTCCGAATTTTTGTATGTTACTAAGAAAACATTTGAATAACGGTAGGATTATTGATATTGTTCAGCCAGACTTTGAGCGGGTTGTCTTCTTTAAGATAGAGCATATGGACGAGCTAGGGGATCTAAGGGTTAATAACCTAGCAATAGAATTAATGGGTAAGCATAGTAATATAATTCTTTGCGATGATTCCATGACCATTCTTGACAGTATTAAGAGGGTTAATCAGTTTATGAGCTCAGTTCGCGAGGTTTTGCCTGGCAGAGAATATTTTATCCCCAAAACCATTAATAAACTAAACCCCTTAACTATTGATTTTAACTCTTTCAAAAACAATATATTAAATAAGGTCATGGCCATTGGTAAGGCTTTGTATACCAGCATTACCGGTATTAGCCCCTTGATTGCTAATGAAATATGCCATCTGGCTTCAATTGATTCTAGCCTATCTACTTCGGCTCTTAATGAAGATATGGGACTCCATCTTTATCGTAATTTTGAAAAGGTTATGAATATTGTTAGGGAAGGGGAATTTATCCCCAATATTGTCATTGGTGATAATGGGCCTGTGGAATTTTCCAGTAT
>JAAYRE010000061.1 GCA_012518935.1 Clostridiales bacterium | reverse complement strand
TTTTCTTCATATCCTTCTCCTTTCAAAATGCATGTCTGATTTTTACTGTGTAAATCAAGTCTATGTTTTTTATTGATATAATGGTAATTATACCCCATATTACTAATAATTGCATGCTATTATGACAAAATTCTATGTAATATAAATATATGATAATTTTACATTTAAAGTGGTGGTTTACGCCATAGGACGTCCAAGTTACCCAGATGTTATAGAACCCTCGTTTTTACGCTAAGATGTACATATACTCCGACTAAAGCATAGTATTACTAATACAATCGAGCAAGCCAAATAATTGTGATATATATATAATAAGCTTTGACATAATTCACCTAATAGACTATCATACAAAGTATATACATGGCAATATGTGGATAAATATACATATTGATAAAAACTTGACTGAGAGAACAGTACAGAAAATTGTTATTAATTATGAGGACATTGGGAGGAAAAGCAATGAGTTACCCTTTTGATTGTATAAGTAATTTTGTATTCGTTGAAACAGATATAAAAAAAGCAGATGTTATATTAATCCCAGGTGGTAGCCATCCACAACTAATGGAAAGAGCTGTCGAACTTTATGATAAGGGATTTGCTACATATATATTACCAAGTGGGGGAGTTAACAAAAATCTACCCGATTATGACTCGGAATGGGATTATCTAAAAACAATAGGTATTCAATCAGGCATATCTGAAAGAGTAATTCTAAAAGAAGACAAGGCTCAAAATACATTTGAAAACGCCGAATTTTCTTGGAATGTATTACAAACATTAGATATTCCTATACAAAGTGTTATTTTGGTTTGTAAGGCTTTTCATTCAAGAAGAGCATTATTGACATACCAATCGATCTTTCCGCAATATATAAAATTTTATGTATCTTCTGTTATCGATAAAAAAGGTATTTCAAAGGAAAATTGGTTTTTAAATGATGAAAGCATAAAAATTGTTATGAGTGAAACATCTAAAATTGGTAATTATTTTAAAGATAAAATATCAAAATGGATTTAAGCGTATTTTGATACGACACTTAGTAAAATGTTCCCGAACAACCCCTTCGCTAACCGAGTCGATTTCTGCATTAGCCGACCAAGAGGGTGCCTCGGCATGAGCAGTCGTCTGTAGGTTCAGAGGCGTCGGGAACACGGAACGTTATGTGACATTACACATGGGGTTAATGAAAAGGAGAAATTATTTATGGGATGGCCAACACATATAGTTGCAGCTGCAGGATACGTATTTGATAACAAAGGAAATATACTAATTGTAAAAACACATAACAGAGGCTGGGATTGTACTGGTGGACAAGTAGAAGAAGGAGAGAATATCGAAGAAGGTGTTTTACGTGAAATTTATGAAGAAAGTGGTATCAAGGCAAACATAAAATGCTTATGTGGTATTTATTCCAACGTAGGAAAACATCTTTTTTATGATGGTGTAACGCAAGTTCCAACAAAAGTTATGATGGATTTTATATGTGAATATATAGAAGGTGATTTAACCTGTTCAAATGAAACTAGTGAGGTTATTTGGGTTCCTAAAGAAGAGGTTCTAAACTATATTACATCGCCAGCACAAATATATAGATTTAAGAAAGTCTTAGAGTTTGATGGTCAAGTGATATATAGTTCGTATGTAACAAAACCAGAATTTAGAGTACTAACTGAAAGATATATTTAAACACAGATTATATTGCTTCAAGTAATTAACGTGTTTCCGCCATCCATGACGGAGTTTTGATAGGGAAAATCTTTTGCAAATGGTGGTTTTAAATGAAATAAATTAGGTGGTGAAACAGTGGTTGATATTGACATTAGAGAAGCAAGAAAAACTGATTTAAAGCACTTGTTGCTATTGTATAGACAATTACATAATAATCAAATGCCTATAATAGATAAAAATTTGGAACAACTTTGGAATGACATTCTTTCTGATCCAAATCATCATATTATTGTTGGCATTGTTGAAGAAAAAATAGTTTCATCCTGTGTAATTGTGATTATTAAAAATTTAACGCATAATCAGCAACCGTATGCACTAATTGAAAATGTTATTACAAGCGAAGAATTTAGAGGAAAAGGATATGCAACTAAAATACTAAAATATGCAAAAACAATTGCTGAATCTGAAAACTGTTATAAAATTATGTTGATGACAGGTTCAAAAAAGGAATCTACCCTAAATTTTTACAAAAAAGCAGGTTATAATGACAAAGATAAAATAGCATTTGTACAATGGATTGATAAAGAATAATAAATTTATAGCTGAATTAACAACCTATTTATGGATTGAGTTCAACAGTGTTGGCTTAGCATATAAATGATATATTAGTATACGAGGTGATATAATTGGATGGTGATATGTTTAAAGTTAGTATTTTGGATTTAGGATTGAGCCAAATATATTTGAATCAAAGAAAAATGAATGATATAAAACAGTGGTTTGAACCCAAAGAAATTGATAAATATGACCCTTTACCTGTTTTTGATTTTGGTAATAACAGGTTAACTCTAACAGATGGACACTCAAGAGCATATGTTGCTTATACATATGGTATTAAAGATATTTACGTTAAAATGGATAATGATGATATTGTTACATGTGAATTGGGACAGAAGCAGTATAAAATAGATATCGAATGGTGTAGGAGATTTTCTATATATAACATAGCCGACTTATCTACAAGAATTGTTTCTGATGATGAATATCAAAGGTTATGGATACAGCGTTGTGAAAGAATGCATAACTTGATAACATCTTTAGATATAGATAGGATTCGCTATGCTAAAGAGAAGGTACAGGATATGTTCTTATATGGCTCAAATGATGATCTATCAATTTTTTATTTTGAAGATTGTAATGGTGTATTATATAAACTGATTAATGGTCATATTGAATGTGAAAAATAATTGAAACAAAGTAGTCAAAGTATACAACAGTAGGCGAACTGATGATTTTTTATATTATTTGATGTGATGAAAGGGTGATAAAACAATGCAATTTAAGTTGTATAGGGATGTGCATGAGTTTTACAATGATACCTATGATGTGCTAATGCGTCACGAGGCTCAAAATATGATTCCTCTTGGCAATATTATAATTGGACATGAGGGGAAAGATAAAACAGACTGGCGTGACCCTGTAAATTGGCTTATGGCAACTGTTTCGGATGCAAACGGTATACAGCTTACCGCTTTAATGACACCGCCACATAATATCACACTTTATGCAACAGGCAATATAATAAATCCAAAATCTATTAACTTCCTTATAGATGGACTTAAGGATTATGAAATTCCCGGTGTGACAACCGAAAAGACGTTGGCGGAGTTTTTTGCCAAAGAATATACCACTCGAAAAGGATTAACCTTTAAAACAACCATGAGCCAGCGCATATATGAGCTTAAGACAGTAAACCCAGATATTAAGCAATTTGGTGACGTTCGTCTGCTTGATGAAAAGGATATGTGTTTTTTCCCATACTGGCTTGAGGCATTTAATGCAGCAAGTATTTATGGGACAACACAAATGTCTATCCCCCAAGAAGCAAAACCATATCATTACCGATTATCAGCAAAAAAGCTCTATGTTTTAGAAGTCAATGGGATACCAGTCTCTATGGCAGGATATACAAGGGAAATGCAAACAGCTATCGGCGTGGCATTTGTATATACCCCTCCTTATTATCGTGGAAAGGGTTACGCCACCTCATGTGTGGCTCAAATCAGTCAAATTGCATTAGATAACGGATTTACTAAGTGTGTGTTATACACGGATTTGTCAAACCCGACATCCAATAGTATTTATCAAAAAATAGGATATACAGCTGTTTGCGATTCACTCATGCTGAGATTTGAATAGATTAATTGAGAAATAAATTAAAGCTCAAAGCGGAATGCTTTGGGTTTTTATATTGTAATTAAGTTGTACTTAGATTAAAATAAAAGGTGGTCTGAAAAGGTTTCAGGCTATTTACTCTAAGTTATATGACCTTACTGATTACATAGGAGGATAAGTAACATGAATCTAAAGAAATGTTTAAAAGTTTTAGTAGCAAGCCTAATCTTGCTATGCACATTTAATGTATTTGCGGTAAGTACAAAGGCAGCAAACCCATACTTACCATTATGGGAGTACATACCGGACGGAGAGCCCTATGTCTTTGAAGACCCTGAAAACCCTGGCAAATACAGAGCATATATCTATGGCTCCCATGATACTCGTCGTACCGAATATTGTGGATATGATATAGTAGTTTGGTCAGCACCGGTAGAGGATTTAAATAACTGGCGATATGAAGGTGTTGCCTTTGAGTCTGTAGTAAATGGTGTTGCAGATGTACTATTTGCCCCAGATATTGCAGAAAAGATAGAGGAAGACGGAACAAAGACATATTATTTATATCCTAATAATCAGGCTGGCGGTAGAAACAGCATGGTGGCAAAATCAGATAGTCCTGTTGGTCCTTTTGAGGTTATCAACTTTAGAAAAGGTAGTAAGACTAGTACAGAAGGAGTTATTGGCTTCGATCCTGCTGTATTTGTTGATGATGATGGAAGGGTGTATGGTTATTGGGGCTTTCAGAATTCCTTTGCAGCAGAATTAGATCCGGAGACCATGACAACTGTAAAACCAGGAACACAGGTTATAAATGGCATGATTTCCAATTGCAATGAAGAGGGGGATTTTCGATTCTTTGAAGCTTCTTCCATGAGGAAAATAAAAGATAAGTATATATTTGTATATAGTAGAAAGACCCATGAAGGTGAATTTGGATTACCGGCTACGAACTTTTCGCTAGCTTATGCTTATGGTGATTCACCTTTAGGACCATGGACTTATGGTGGTACCTTGGTGGACGCACGTATTAGAGAAAAAGGCATGGATGGAAATGTAATCACAGTGGGGCAATCTTGGGGGAATACCCATGGAAGCATACTAGAAATCAATGGTCAATGGTACGTATTTTACCATAGACAAACCAATAACAGTATGTATTCAAGACAGGCAGTAGTATCCCCAATTGAAGTGGAGGTTATAGAGGGCAAAGGTGGAAAAGTTACAATTTCAGAGGCCGAGGTTACCTCAGAGGGCTTTGAAATCCATGGATTAAACCCTTATACTAACTATTCGGCAGGTATAACATGTTGGTACACAGGAGGAAGTTATATCAAGGCAACCTATGATAGAGAGGTGAATTCTAATCCAGTTGTCAATAATTCCAATGGCTCTATTGTAGGATATAAGTATTTTAACTTTGATTTATTAGAGAATAAAGACAAGGTAAAGTTACTAGTCAATCTTATACCGAAAGGTAAGGATGCAACCATTGATATTATGATGGATTCACCTTGGTCTTCAAGGGGTGGGGTATTACTGGGAAGCATTAACATATCGAAAGACGATGCCAGAGTATTTATGGTAAAAGAAGCTAAGCTTACAAACTTGGATGAAGTTAAGGGCAAGCATGCAATATTTTTTGTTTTCCATTCTAATACCGGTGGAGAGCTTTGTGAGTTACATAACTTTAAATTTTGTAATTTAGATGATATAAGTAGTGAAAGTTTAGAGATAGAGGCTAAGCAATATATATCCAATGAAAAGGTTATGGCATTTATTGATGCAATAGGAACAGTTGAATATAATGATAAATCAAAAGCCTTGATTGACCAGGCCAATAAAGCCTATCAAATCCTGACTGAAGCTCAGAAGAAGAATATAACCAATAGCAGTAAGCTAATAGAAGCTGAGAAAGAATATAATGGTTTGAAGAATCAAATGCTGATAGATGCTGGCAAAAACTATGAAGGCCTTATAGTCACTAATGGAGGCTTTGAGTTTGGTACTGAAGGCTGGGCTGTGAATAATACGGCTACCATACAGAGCGAAGGTAGGCATGCTTATTCTGGTAGCAGGAGTATGCTCATATCAGATAGAACCTCAACCTCTTCAGGTATCATGCAGGATGTGACAGGTAAGATAACATTTGATGTAAAGTATCATGTATCGGCTAAAATTAAATATACAGAGGGTGTTGACAATCGTACCTTTCAAATATCCATCAAGAATGGACTAGGTAATGATGTGCAGGTCATGGTAAGTGGTAATATAAAAAAGGGTGATTGGGGAACCATTGAAGGAGAATATACCTTACCATCTAATATTGATCTCTCCAGTAATATTATAATTATCGAAACCTCACCAGTTGAATCACCAACAAAAGATAATGATCTGATGGATTTTTACGTTGATGATATTATAATTGCAAAGGTAGATGATATAAATGCTGCTAATGATGTTATTGAGTTAATTGATGACATTGGAATTGTAAAAGATAATGATACTTCTAAGGGGCTGATTGATACAGCAAGAAGAGCCTATGATAACTTATCTGAGACTCAGAAAAATTTAGTATCAAACAGAAGTAAGTTATATGGAGCAGAAAATACCTATAAGGCAGTGGCGAAAAAGAAAGATGGAAGCAAGGCAGAGAATATTAATGATGAAAGCCGAAATCTTGAAGAGGAAAACTCGGATATTAATGAAGAAAGCCAGAGCCTTGATGAGGATAGCCAGGATATTAATGATGAAAGCCAAGATAAGAAGGAGTCCTTTAGCAATAAAAAGGGTAATCCATACATCCTTGTTGCCCTGATAGGTATAGTTATAATACTAGTCGGTGGAGGATTAGTTATATACAAGAAAAAGAAATAAATAAATAAAATATCTTAAATACTATAAATTCGGGGTGTTCCAATTTGATTATTTTGATTGGAGCATTCCGATTTTCGACATAAAACAAATTACCACCTGTGATATAAACTGTGAGATAAATTCTGCATTTTTGTCCCCAAATAGTAAGATAATACATATTTTCATCAATTTAGTTTAAGAAAACATATTTAACCTTCTATATAAACATGGTACCATATCAGTATATAATATAAAGTGATAATATCATTGAAACATCTGTTCGAATGTGATAAGATATAACAGGCATTATCCAGATGTAGGGATTTGTTAGAAAGTGTTGCCATGACTTCTCGGGACTTTAGTCATGAGAGGTTCACTTGTATTTACCGCATTAAGTGAGGAGAATATTATGGACATAAAGAAGAAGTTACCAAATGGTGTATTAAAGTTTTTATCTGGCTATCAGGTAAAGAGTGAGGATATTATAACTTATGCGAATACAGATATGACTTTGGAGGGGGAATTTGCCAGGGGTTATATTATTCTGACACAGAATAAGCTTATTATACTCAGATCAGAACCGGATAAGTCGGAAGTATATCAATTTAAGGGATATGGCAGTAAGAATGAGCTGGATATACGCAGCGAGAAGAAGTGGGCTGCTAAATATATATCCATAAAGGAGATTGATCGCTTAGAGGTAATTCGTTCCATAAGCGGAGGAGTACTTTACTATTCAGAGAAAAAGGAAGGACTTGAGTCTGGTCCTGATATACAGCTGGCTTCTTTTACGAATATGATGATAGGAGCTGTATTACATATTGTTAAGCTGTTTAGCATCTTGAAGGAAAAAGGTGAATTAACAGAAGATTCTATAAAGATGGAGGAGAAAGAGGAATATTGCCCTAAGTGTGGTTCCATGTATCCGGACAAGGAACGAAAAATATGCCCAAAATGCATGGACAAAAAATCTATTTTCTTACGAATCTTATTATATTTTAAACCTTTTATTCCAAAGATTATCATTATGATTCTTTGTTATATTGTCACAGCGGGACTTAACCTAATTTGGCCTTACATGAGTGGCAAAATATTATATGACAAGATCCTGTCGCAGAATGCTGAATTCCTTGAATCTTTAGGTATTCCCGGTATAAACTATATAATTGCACTGGGTTTAGTCGTTCTAGTTATGTTTTTGACTAGAATCACCATACAGGTTCTTGGAATTATCCAAGGTGTAATGACTGCTACCATTGTTCCAAAAGTTATTATGAAAATGAAATCCCAGGTATTTCAAACCATGGGAGAACTGTCTATTAGTTTTTTCAATAGTAGGCAGACGGGAGGCTTAATGACCCGTGTCTTAAGGGATGCAGAGCGGGTGACAGGTTTCTTTATAGATGGAATACCTTACTTGATAATAAATATATTTACAATTATAGCAACCGCCATTGTTATGTTTCAAATGAATTGGAAACTGGCACTTGCCGCACTAATCTTTGTACCAATTATATTTACAATAAGCTTTAAGATGATGCCTAAACTGTGGCATTTTTATGGGAGAAGACATAGAGCGGAGCGAAGCATGAATTCCCGTTTAAATGATAATCTGACGGGAGCTCGTGTGGTGAAAGCATTTGGTCAGCAGGATAGTGAGTTGAAGCGCTTTGATAAAAACAATCAAAGAGTACGAAGTGCCGAGATGTCGTTAGTTAACTTTGATAATAAATTCTTTGCACTATATGTTATCTTTGAGAATATAGCCATGATCATGGTTTGGGGGTTTGGTTCCTATCTACTTTTAAACCAGTCCCATATGGAGCTGGGTATATTGATTACCTTTACTGGTTATGTACAACAGCTAAACGGACCCTTAGATTTTATGTCCTATGCCTTTAGATGGTTCAGTGACAGCATGAATAGTGCACAGAGAATGTTTGAAATCATTGATGCGATTCCAGAGATTAGGGAGAAGCCGGATGCTGTCAGAATGAATACCATGGAGGGGAATATCGAACTTAAGGATGTAACCTTTGGTTATGAGCCTCATAAACCAGTCCTAAAGAAAATTAATTTAAAAATTGAAGCTGGCAAAATGTTGGGAATTGTAGGACGCTCTGGTGCAGGAAAATCAACCCTTGTAAATCTAATTTCACGTCTTTATGATCCTCAAGAGGGTGAGATTTATATTGATGGAATTAATATTAAAGATATTGCATTCAAGGATTTAAGAAGAAATGTGGCAATGGTTTCACAGGACACCTACATTTTCATGGGAACTGTTGCAGAGAATATTGCATACGCCAATCCGGAGGCCTCCTTTGATAAGATCGTGGAAGCTGCTGTACTGGCTAGTGCTCATGATTTTATCTGTAAGATGCCTGAGGGCTATGACACCGTAATCGGTTCAGCCGGGCGCAATCTTTCCGGTGGAGAGAAACAGCGGATCTCCATTGCCCGTGCTATATTGGCAGACCCTAAGATATTAATACTAGATGAGGCCACAGCATCGGTTGATACGGAGACCGAGAAAGCAATACAAGCCTCCATCAACTTCCTGGTTAAGGATAGAACGACCATTTCAATTGCACATCGATTATCGACCTTAAGAGATGCAGACCGCTTGGTTGTAATTGATAATGGTGAGATAACAGAGGAAGGTACTCACAATGAGTTGGTTGAGCAAAAAGGTGTATATTACAAATTAAAGGAACTACAGACCAAAGCATTGGCTATGCGCGGTATTGATTAGTGAGGAGGAAAGTGCATGAAGAAAAATGATAATAATAAATTAATTGATAATACAGCTGAGGACGAATTTAATCTAGAAAAAATGGAGAAGGAAACGGAGGAAATGCTAAAGCTTAGGTTTCTTACGAAAGAGAATTCCGTATTTGCCCGAACCGAAGGTGGATTTGTCTCCTTAAAAATTGGAGATGAGTTTTATAAAAGAGTACTGGTATACCGTGTATTTCCATTTACAAATCCGGAGGGATATATCTCAATTCGAGAGCCTGACGAGAAAGCAAAAGAAATTGGGATAATTAAAGATCTCAGAAATGATGTAACCAAAGAAACAAGAGAAATGTTAGAGGAGCAGATGAGATTACGCTATTTTACTCCGGTGATAGAAAAAATCATAGATATCAAAGATGAGTATGGTTTCGCGTATTTTGATGTTGTGACTGATCATGGTCCTTGTAGGTTTACGATACATATGGGAGGTTCCTCCGTTGTATACTTAAGTGACACCCGTCTGATGATAACTGATTTGGATGGAAATCGTTTTGAAATACCTGATATAACACATCTTTCAGCACACGAATTAAGAAAACTGGATTTATTTTTATAGCTTCATTATGGAGGAGAAGAATGGAACTACTATTTCAAGTACCAAATGGGATTAAGTCTAAGCTACAATTAATGCCTTCCGAAGAGATACGTTATTGCATCCCTCACGATATAGGTAAGGACGGTACTTTTAGGGAGAGTGGTTATGTTATTGTTACAACCAATCGTCTGATTGTGACAGATGAGCAGGAGATAACATTTCAACGAGAATTAGCATTGCTTGAAAAAATAAAATGTGAACCCCAGATTAATTGTGGTATTTTAATTATAAAAGAATATGAACAGGAGTACGAAAAGCATATTGCACGCTTTTCCATGCATCATCTTATTCGTGCTTCATTCCTTGCCAAAGGAGCAGAACTGCTTCGTGATAATAAAAATAAGCAGGTAGTAAGCAGAGAAAGGGAGAAAAGCTGTCTAAAATGCGGACGTGCACTACCGGGTACAAGCAAATGTCCAAAATGTGATGGGAAAGCAGTAACAGCTGGTAAGCTATGGAGGCTACTGAAGGCATATAAGATGCAACTTATTTTAATATCCTTGGTAGCTATGGCATCCTCTGCCCTTAGTTTATATATTCCTCAGTTTCAGAAAATCTTTATTGACACTAAATTGGCAGATAAGTCAGGAAGCACACGAGATGTAATTATATTTATAACAGTTATGTTGACCCTAACCTTATTCTTGATTTTATTACAGGTGTTAAAAAATTGGTGGTTTGTATCCTTGGGTGCGAGACTAAGTATGGATATTCGCAGAAAAATGTACCAGAAGATACAGGAATTAACCCTTTCATTTATTCAAGATAAACGTCCAGGGGAACTGATGAATCGTGTTGCCTATGATACAGGTATGATTCAAAGGTTTGTGCAGGAATGTTTAGGTCATATGTTCTCTAGTATAGTTACCATGGTGGGAGCAGTTACAATTATGCTTTCCTTAAATGTTACAATGACACTTATTTCAATTGTATTCCTGCCTATTGTATTCATGATATCTAGTGCTTTTCGTAAGAATGTGCGTAGGCGTTTTCACCTCCAATGGGTGAAAAGCGATAAGATTAATAGTTCACTTCAGGATGTAATCTCAGGTATGAGGATTGTTAAATCCTTTGGTAAAGAACAATCAGAGTCGGATAAATTTAACCGACTTACAAATGAATTTGCAGCTATACAACAAAAAAATGAGAAGTTCTGGGCAAGCTTCTATCCCTTATTAACATTTATAATGAGTATGGGTATCTATTTTGTATATTACTTTGGTGGGCGTAATGTTCTAGGTGGAACAATGACTATTGGTACTTTGGTACAGTTCAATGCATATGCTTGGACCTTATATGGACCACTAGGGTGGATGACCCATTTACCTCGTATGATAACCCAGATGGTAACCAGCCTCGAGCGAATCTATGATGTGTTGGATGAAGAACCGCTAATTATGAATAAGGAAAATGCAATTAAGCATGAGATTCAAGGTGAGGTTGAATTCAAAAATGTACATTTTGGATATAAATCCTATGAACCTGTTCTTGAAGACATTAACCTCAAGGTTAAAAAGGGCGAGATGATAGGGCTAGTTGGAGCCTCTGGAACCGGAAAATCAACTATGATCAACCTAATTATGCATTTATACGAAGTAGATGATGGTGAGATATTGGTAGACGGTATTAATATCAATGATATGGATATTGAAGGATATCATTCTCAATTAGGAGTAGTGCTTCAGGAAACATTCCTTTTTACAGGGACCATTCTGAATAACATCCGTTTTGCCAAGCCTGATGCAACTGAAGAGGAAGTAATTCGTGCAGCTAAGATGGCTAATGCCCATGATTTTATTTGTAAAACGCCAGATGGCTACAATACCTACTTAGGTGAAAGGGGTTATAATCTATCAGGGGGAGAACGACAGAGAATAGCTATTGCTAGAGCCATCCTTAATGATCCGAAGTTATTAATTCTGGATGAAGCAACCTCAAGTCTTGATACAGAGAGTGAATATTTAATACAAAAGGCTCTAGAACGATTAACAGCAGGGAGAACAACCTTTGCAATAGCACACCGTTTATCTACCCTGCGTGGTGCAGATAGACTGGTCGTAATTGATGGACACCGTATTGCTGAAATCGGTACCCACAATGAATTATTAGAAAAGAAGGGTATCTATTATAATCTTGTAATGGCACAGCTAGATATGCAGAAAATGAACTCAGAGACGTCTTAGTAGACCATTAGCAAGAAGTGAAACTCTACAACAATATTAATAATAGAAGAATAGAAGATAAAAGAAACCTGGTGTATTATTATTTAGTTGCTACAATTAGATTTAGACGGCAGTAGGATTGTCTACTGCCGTCTATTTTTTTATTGGCTATTATTTGTACCACTCTTCTGGTACCGGGTTGCTATCTTCAAATATAGTTGGATTTCTTTTAAGGAAATCAGTAGTAATCTTAGCCATTCCTACAGCATCACACAAGACACTTCTTGCATCACCGATTTTTCCCTCTTTAGCAACTCCATAATGTAGGAATGGAGCTAGCATCTTGTCGTAGTTATCCGATACATTACCATTGGGAAAAGCATGGGAACGAAGTGGGCGATCAATCATCTTTCCATCAGGGGTTACAATCTTTAATTGTCTAGGATTCTTCATTACGCGATTAGGTATATCATTCCACTCCTCAACTCCATGGAGGTAAGTATTCTTTTGCAGGCTACATCCAAGAAATAATATTTTAGCCTTTCTGTCATATAACTTACCCCAACAACCATTTCTTGAACAAGGGGTATCATATTGCTCCTCGCCGGATGTATATTCCTCGGCATCTTTTCCAAGGGCTGCTACAGAATGGGTAGGATGTAAGGAACGAATTACGCCTGGTCTTTTTCTAAAAAGATTGGTCAAAAGACCTACACAAGAAGGCTCAGTCATAGGGTTAAATACATTGTATTCATCACTCATCTGTTCCCAGGTATGAGTTGGAAAAATCAATAATCCATCATCTTTTAAGTATTCAATAAAAGCATCTAAAACAGTATCAGCTCCCCCTTCAACTTGTCCTATTGCTTTCATAGAGGAATGTATCAGTAAAGTATCCGATGGTTTAATTCCGATTCTTATTATTGCATCTATAAGGTCTTGTTTTGTATACATATGTAGTCCTTTCTTTAATTGGTATTTTAGGTTGTTCTTAGTCTATAAAGCTTTGACACTAATATAAAGAGTCAAACTTTTATTATTAAACATTATATCATATAAGAGGTCTTTTGGGTGATAAAACAATATTTTATATGTTTTGACAATATATTTCTTGAGATGTATAATTTTAACAAGAGAAAGCTCAAGTTTAGCATGACAATGGGATTATAAGGGGGATATAATGATGGACAATTTATACATAACCAATTATTGCGATAGTAGGTGTACTCAATTTAGAAATATTACAAGTTTGTCGGAAGATGATGCTTATAAACTAGCAGAAGAACTATCACAATATGCTGGATCAGATTTTACATCATTTAGTAGATTTACCGACAGCGATTTTGATGGATACTATCAAAAGAGAAAGCGTACAGAAGAATGGTTATATAGTAAAATATTTGATTTAGGAATAAAACCCAAGAACAAATTTCCTTTATACTTTGTATTAGGTGAAAGCAGCTATTTGAATAAATGGTATGAGAATGGGATTAAGACTAGATTAATGCTTAAGAATATAAGGCCAGAAGATATTAGCTTTACCTTTGGAGATAGTATGTCAAGAATGGATTCTAAGGACAGAATGAGTCCATTTAATATAGAGACGTTAACAGCATTTATCCATGAAAAGACTGATGATGTTAGTTCGTATTTAGCACAACTCGACATGCAAAACAGATATATTGAAGCACAACTTTGGAATGATAGATATCTAAAAGGTAATTAGAATTATAAAGTTATTAACTTAAATCATATTAAGATTCATGGTATAAGTAATAACATTAAAATTATAGGCTTTGCTTAGACAATACTATATCTTTGCTTATACTGATAAGGGGTAAAATCCGTATACTTTTTAAAAGTTTTTATAAAATAACCCACATTTTCAAAGCCACATTCTAGGCCGACTTCAAGTACGCTTAATTCAGTATGTTTTAACTTATCACAGGCAGAGTAAACTCTTTGTCTATTGATGTATTCTATAGGTGTTTTTCCAGTCAAGTCCTTGAAAAAACGACTAAAGTGGGAAATGCTATAACCTGATACATTGGCCAGTTCTTCTACAGTGATATAAGAGTGACAATTGGTGTGAATATATTTGATTACTTTCTCAAGTTTTTCAACAGTTTTTTGGTTTCCTGACAAGCTCTCCTTTTGAAATAAATTATGTTCAAAAATATGGGAGAAGATAGAATATAAATAGGATTTTATCTTCAGTTCATAGGCAAAAGGCTTGCTTTCATAAGTCTTGCAGAGGAGCTTAATCATTTCAATTACTGTAACTTCAACCTCCCTAGTTGAAAAATGATTATTAATAATATATTTTGGTGACAAATATTTGCTACAGATATCAAAATCCGTGAAGATTAATGATGGGTGAAAGACAACAGCATAAAAACAAAAGTCATCTTGATTATCGGTAGAAATTGAGTGGAGAGTGTCAGCTTTAACAAAAGCACATTCACCTTCCTTTAGCTCAAAACTTTCTACCCCAATTCGTATGATAGCACTACCCGATTCAATATAGATAAATTCACATTCTTCATGCCAGTGATAGGAAGCCATTAAACCGGTGGCATAATAAACTTCAATAGGAAAATCTTTTGTACCATGATGAACCTTTTCTTTTAATTCATATAATTCGTAAATATTCATCTTTTAATCCTTCCTTTTATTAATTCAGTACATCTTCATTTATGTATCTGTCTACGTACTTCTATCAAAAATTAAGGTGTTTGTATTTAGCTTAGTATACCAATATATTATTTTCAAGAAATTAAATTGTTTTGGTTAAAACAATCATATAATAGTGCAATTATTTGGCATAATTATAAAAGATATATGTTTGACTTAGCAGTATAATTATATTATTAGGTTATATATTAGTCAAATATGAGTTATGGAGGGAAGATGATGATTCTTGGAAACGAAACTGCAACAAAAGGAAAGGTTCTGATTTATACTAGAGTACCAGTAAAAGATCAATACTCAACCTATCTAGCATATAGTGCTCATTTAGCCTATAGTAGTGATGGGATATCCTATCAAGCATTAAACCAAAACTATGGAGTTTTATTTGCCACATCAACAATTGATAATAATAATAATACTATCAATGAAAAAGGATTGAAGAAACCTTATTTATTCTATACATCTGATGGAAAATTTGGTGTAGTGGCAATTAGAATTAATGCAGATGGCAGTGATGATGAAGAGAGTAAAGGAAAAGTTATCCTATGGACTTCTCATGATCTTATGGATTTTCAAGAGATTGGGCTAGTGGATTTGAAAAAAAATATTTATGTAGAGGATGTTATATGTGAATATGACTCACAGTCCAGAGTATATGTTATTAATTGGAAAGATTCTGAAGGAAATATTTATAAGAACACATTATCTGATTTAATGGATGTTGATAGCACTTCATATCCAGAATCAGGCAATATGATTCCCCAAATTTCAGTATCAAATCCACCGGAAGGAGCAATTCAAGGAAATGTACTTTCTGTAGATCAAGATTTTGGCACAGAGTTACTGATGAAATGGTCACCACTAGAAAACATAGAGATAAAAGTTCCTGAAATAATCAAGGCTTCCTCTGTGGATGATGTGAATAAAATGACAGCAACAGCTGTTTATACAGATGGTTCTACAGCAATTAAGCAGGTTATATGGAATACTGATACTATTGATTTTAAAAAACCAGGAACATATGAGATTACTGGTACTGTTACCCAAGACACATATCACTTCCCATTAGCTGTGGGATATGCAGACCCAGATGTTATTCTTTGGAAGGATAAATATTATTTTATTGCAACCAACGATAATACCAATGGTATTGGCTTATATGTTCGACAAGCAGATACGGTATTAGGATTATTTGAAGAAGGGGTAAAAGAATATCTAATATTAGATGTGGATGAATCTATAGGTTTAGTGCAAACCTTCTGGGCACCTGAGTTTCATATTATTGGAGATGAACTGTATATTTTATTTGCCTATAGTGGAAACACCTGGGGGCCTCAGTCCTATGTTATGAAGCTAAAGGAGGGTGGCAGCATTATCGATCCCCATAGCTGGGAAAAGCCTATTAGGGTGACGAAAAAGGATGGAACCTATCTTGCAACCAATGGCATTACCTTAGATATGACTTATTTTGAGGCCTGTGGAGTATCTTATTTGATGTGGTCATATCGTATATGGAATCCGGAAGATTCTGGTTCTATGCTTTACATTGCTACTATTAACCCAGATAAACCTTGGTTACTGACCAGTGAGCCTGTATTATTATCAAGACCATTATATGGTTGGGAAAATAATGAACATACTATTAATAATGAAGGGCCTTATGCATTATTAACGAAGGATTATGTTTATATCGCTTATTCTGGAGGGGCTGCCGGTGGATATTCCTATGCACTTGGTCTCCTTAGAATAAAAAAAGGTGAGAATTTATTAGAAGCTAAAAATTGGGTGAAAAATAATGCTCCAGTCTTATCCTATTATTCTATGGAGGGTGTCTATGGTCCAGGTCATAATACTTTCTTCAAAGACTCATATGGAAATCATATGATTGCTTATCATGCACAGGAAGCCATGAAAGATACCCCAAGATGTACTGCTATTCACCGTGTTCATTTTAATAAACATGGTATTCCTGTATTTGATATGTCAGCCGACCGAGATTTAAATCAGGACCTTGTCCAGGTGATGTCAAAGGTTGTCGTTCAATAATAAATGATATTATTTATATAAACTATAAAGGAGGAGTTCTTATGTTACTAGATAATATGCCCACAGTTCCCCATCCTAAGGCTGAGGTTTACCATGCTTGTGATGCGGTATTATCTGGTGGTGCAAAGATAGAGATAGCCAACAGAGGTTATACGGGAAAAGGGTATGTAAGTGGGTACTATGATAGTTCCACTGCTTGTACCACATTTACAGTAGAGGTTCCTACTGATGGTGTATATTTTATATCCTTAAGATATGCAGCAGGGGCAGCAGGTAATTGGAGCTCAGATAGAACCGTGGGCTTATCGGTCAATGGGATGGAGAAAATTCATCTTCCATTTAAGAGCATAAGTCCTAATTGGGACGTATGGTTAGAGAACATTCAGAAAGTAGAGTTAAAGGCTGGTAAAAACACCATTGCCTATATGGCTATTACAGAGAATGATAATTCTGATTGTATAAACCTTGATAAACTTTCTGTGTGGACTTTCCATGAGAATCCATCAATAGATGGAATTGTATTTCAGAAAAATAATTATAGTGTAAGCGAGAAATATACTGTGAAGACTGCAGTATATGAAGTGGATTCCAATGGTATGCAGGCACAAATCAGTTCTTTAGTTACTTATAGCTCATCTAATCCATCTGTTGCAACAGTAGACAAGTTGACAGGTGAGATTACTGGTGTTAATGCAGGAACTGCAACAATTACAGCTAAAACCCCAGATTTTACTGCTGAAACAACTATAAAGGTACTAAAAAATCCTACAATAACTGTTAATTGTGAAGAGAGTAAACGCCCTGTAAATCCCAGTACCTTTGGATATATTCTTACCCCCAATTATGATGTTCCAGATAGTAGAATGACCTTGTTGGGTCCCCTTCTTAACAGGGAGACCATACCAGTACAGACCTTTCAAGCCATTGGAGACTTAGATGGTGCTTATTATGCTTATGAAGGAAGTATTCTTCAGCGGTACTTGGAGGCTTATAATAGAGTAAGGTCTGTTGGATATAAGTGGTACATGCTATTGGGAATGAATCCTTCCTGGGCAACCTCTAGTGGCTCACCTATAGAGACTTTTGAGAATAAGCAGACTAAGAATGATGAGCAACAGGCTCGGTTCAAACAATATATCAAGGATGTGCTGCAGTATTTCAAAGATAATGGAGCAATGCCTGATTTTGCTGACTTGACCAATGAGTATTGGACAGGAACAGAAAAAACATATAAAGGCAATTGGGAAGCAGTAAGAGAGGTATATCCAGATTTTATACCAACTGTGGGTCCTGGAGCCGTAGGTTTTGCAGGAGTTCCTGATTATTATATACCATATGCAAGTGAGAATAATATTACAGTGGAAGGACCCTGCTGGCATGCATACTGGGTAAATGATAGATATGCTACATATAGTCAATTGAAAGAGTGGAGAAATGTTATTGCAGGATATCAAGAAAAGTATCCTGAGGCTAATGGCAAATATATAATTTGGGAAGAAAATAATGCAGGTTCAAAGGATCCAACTGATTGGACAAGAAGTATGGCCAATGTTATTAGAACCGGAGTAACCCAAAATATAAAAGGCTGCCTTGAGCCACATAATGCTAATGGAATGAGTGATTTAATTACTACCAATGTGTTGGAACAAAACCCAGCAGCCAGAAGACCACTTTGGTGGGTCTACTATATGTTTGGATTAATGTCTGGTTATTATGTAGATATAATTACAGATTCAACTGAGGATTTTACAGCCGCAGCCTGTGTTGATGTGGATGAAACTAAGATTATAATTGCTAAGAATGATAGTGAAGGCTTAGTTCATATTAAATTAGGTAATCAACCTTACATGGGTGAGGATATTAAGATTGATATGTATAAGATAGTTGTTTCTGAAAATAAGGGTCTTACATTTCAATATAGTATCCCAATCAAATCAACTAAGGATTTAGATATTACAATTGATCATGTTGGAGCCAATGAAACATGGATGGCAGTTGTAAAAAAAGTCAAATCAGCACCTAGTTTCTTCTTTCCCATTAGTCCAGATGATGGGGAGGCTGCCAATGCAAGGCCTACATTTACATGGTCTAAGGCACAGGATGCTAATAGCTATACAATTATGGTATCAGTGAACAAAGATATGTCTAACCCTATAATCCATAAGACAGGCATAGAAGAAACAAGCTATACAGTTCCTTCTGATTTATTAATAGATCAAAGATATTATTGGTATGTCACCGCAGAGAATGAGTTTGGTAGTACACCAGCTACAAATAATACAGTATACTCATTTGTTGTTAAAACTAATATAAATGTACCAGGTCAGTTTGGTCCCTATCTACCAACATTAAATGCACCTAATGAATCTGTCACACCGGAGTTTAAGTGGTCAGTAGCATACAATGCAAGTTCATATAGGTTGGTGGTTTCTAAAAATGCTGATTTGTCAGATCCTATTATAAATGAAGCAGAAATTACTACAGTGAGAGATACAGGGATGTTTGGTCCGTCCTCCCAAGCCTATTATCAACTAAATAAACCTTTAGAATATGACACAACCTATTATTGGACAGTGTATGGTGTCAATGAATATGGTGAGAGAAAAATGAATGGGCCCCTTAGGTATTTCACAACCAAGGCAGAAGGTGATGAACCTATAGAATTTAGTCTTGTCGCTCCTGCGGATGGTACAAAGGAGGTTTCAGCCAGGGCGGTTCTATCTTGGGAAGCTTCAAAGAATGGCTTCTTCTATAAGCTTGAGGTATCAGCAAATGCAGATATGTCAGACCCTGTTATAGTAAGAGATAGGATGATTTATAACAGATACACAGTAGAGCCAAATATTCTTGAGCCCAGTACAACCTATTATTGGAGAGTAACTTCATATACTAAGGATTTGAAACATTCTAAAGAAGCTTCAAATGGAATTTATTCATTTACAACAGAAGGAGTTCCTTGCTCGCCATTACTATATGCTGAACAAGCCATGGATGGAAAGGTTAAACTATGGTTTCATCCATCCAAGGGAGCATCATCCTATAAAATTAAATATGGTACACAGTCTGGAAATTACACAGAAACTATAAGTGGTATAAAAGATAGTCCATATGAGGTTACAGGATTAACCAATGGTAGAAAGTATTATTTTGCAGTAGTAGCTGTAAATGAGCATGGAGATAGTTCCATATGGAATGAAAGAACTATAGCTCCGGCAAGGAGGTAAGCTTGAAAGATTTCTCTGATGAGCAAATCTTTCAAACTGCAAGTTTGTGACGGAGCACAAACTTGTAAATCGCAGAGCCAAAATTGTATACACAATTTTGACTGGCGTGCCGTCGAAAAAAAGCTCCGGCAAGGAGGTAAGCTTGAAAGATAATATGAATTTAGATGATAGTCTTTTCACCGTATCGGGTAATACCTTGATACGTCAATATGACAGTGAGAAATTATATATTGAGCCTTGGGGAAATAACAGCTTTCGTGTTCGTGTTACAAAGCAGGCGGAACTGTTAAAAAATGCCGATTGGGCTCTCCTACCACAGGAGAACAACCATGCTACAATAACCATTCATGGTGACGAGGCGGTTATTGAAAACGGAAAAATCCGTGCAGAGGTTGATGAAGGTGGTAAGATTACCTTCTTTAATCAAAGGGGAGAAATTCTATTAGAAGAGTATGTGAGAAATAGAAAGAACATTAAGAAGTTTAATAGTGCATTGAATATAGATGCCCGTGAATTTAAGCCTATACTTGGGGGAGATTATCAATTAACCATGCGTTTTGAATCAAACCCTGAGGAGAAGATCTATGGAATGGGACAGTATCAGCAGTCAAATCTGAATTTAAAAAATTGTACCCTAGAGCTTGCCCATAGAAATTCGCAGGCTAGTGTTCCATTTCTATTGTCCAGCCTGGGTTATGGTATGCTTTGGCACAACCCCGCCATAGGGAAGGTTAGCTTTTCAAGTAATATAACAGAATGGATAGCCTATTCAACTAAGGAGTTAGATTACTGGATTACCGCAGGTGATACACCAGCTGAGATAGAAGAAGCCTATGCAAGGGTTACGGGAACTGTTCCTATGATGCCAGAGTATGCAATGGGTTTTTGGCAATGTAAATTAAGATATAAGACCCAGGATGAATTATTAGAGGTAGCCCGTGAGTATAAGAGAAGAGGACTTCCTATATCAGTAATCGTGGTTGATTTCTTCCATTGGCCAAAACAAGGAGACTGGAAATTCGATTTAGACTATTGGCCAGATCCAGATGCCATGGTGAAGGAACTTAAGGAAATGGGTATAGAATTAATGGTATCTATATGGCCAACAGTTGATAAAACTGGTGATAATTACATGAAAATGCTGGAAAAGGGATACCTAGTAAGAACAGACAGAGGTGTCAGAACAACCATGGAATTTTTGGGTGATACAGTATTCTATGATGCAACCAATCCAAAAGCCCGTGATTTTGTATGGAATACAGTAAAGAAGAATTATTATGATAAAGGTATAAAAATCTTCTGGTTAGATGAAGCAGAGCCGGAGTATAGTGTTTATGATTTTGATAACTACCGCTATCATATGGGACCAAATGTACAGATAGGTAATATATACCCGGTTATGTATGCTAAAACTTTTTTTGATGGTATGAAGGAAGAAGGACAGGAGAATATCATTAATCTCCTAAGATGTGCATGGGCAGGCAGTCAGAGATATGGTGCACTTGTATGGTCAGGTGATATTGATTCTAGCTTTAGTTCTCTTAGAAATCAGCTGGCAGCAGGACTTAATATGGGGCTTGCAGGGATAACCTGGTGGACCACAGATATTGGTGGATTTCATGGTGGTAATCCTGATGATCCTGCTTTTAGAGAATGTATAATTAGGTGGTTTCAGTATGGTACTTTCTGTCCCGTATTCAGATTACATGGTGATCGTGAACCACATTCAGAACCCCTTGGAAGTAGTGGTGGTGGTCTATGTGGTAGTGGTGCAGCTAAT
>JAAYRE010000060.1 GCA_012518935.1 Clostridiales bacterium | reverse complement strand
GTAAAGAAGACAGGATCAAAGGTGAGCGGACCAGTTCCCTTACCAACAAAAAAGGAAATCATCACAATTCTTAGAGCAGTACACAAGTATAAGGATTCCAGAGAGCAGTTTGAACAAAGAACTCATAAGAGATTGATTGACATTATTACACCAACTCAAAAGACAGTTGATGCTTTATCAAGATTAGAGATGCCTGCAGGTGTGTACATTGACATCAAGATGAAAGCAAAATAAGCTTAAAGACATCTAGAAATATTAGAAATTAAAATCTTAAATCAAAAGAAATCCTTAGGGTTTATTATATGTATATATATGGACCATCTAGGATGATTGCGATATACACAAAGATTGTGTAGCAATCCGCTGTAGATTAAATAGGAGGTAAAATATGAAGAAAGCGATTTTAACTACGAAAGTCGGAATGACTCAAGTTTTCGGTGAAAACGGAGTTTTGATTCCGGTAACCGTACTGCAAGCTGGTCCTACTTATGTTACTCAAGTAAAGACAGTTGAAAATGATGGATATAGTGCAGTTCAGGTAGCCTTCGGCGATATCAGAGACATTCTTGTAAACAAACCAAGAAAAGGACATTTTGCTAAAGCCGGAGTGGAAAATAAAAGATTTGTAAGAGAGTTTAAATTTGATAATGCTGCTGATTATCAGGTGGGTCAGGAAATCAAAGCTGACATCTTTGCAGAAGGAGACAGAGTTGATGTTACTGCAAAGTCAAAAGGTAAAGGTTTCCAGGGAGCTATTAAGAGACATGGCTTAAGTAGAGGACCTATGAAGCATGGTTCAAAATATCATAGACATGCAGGTTCCAACAGTTCATCTGCAACCCCGGGTAAGGTATTTAAGGGAAAGAAGATGCCTGGTCAGATGGGAAGCGTCATGGTAACAGTTCAAAATCTTGAGGTTATTAAGGTTGACGCAGAGAAAAATATTATCCTTGTAAAAGGTGCAGTTCCCGGACCAAAGAAATCCATGGTTATAGTGAAGGAATCAGTAAAGTCAAACTAGTGCTGAGAAAGGAGGAACAAAGAGATGGCAAATGTAACAGTTTATAATATCGAAGGCAAAGAAGTGGGCACAATGGAGCTTAATGACCAAGTCTTCGGCGTAGAGATAAATGAACATTTAGTTCACAAGGCGGTTGTAAGTCAGTTGGCTAACAAGCGTCAAGGAACACAAAGTGCTAAAACCCGTTCAGAAGTTCGCGGGGGCGGCAGAAAACCTTGGAGGCAGAAAGGTACTGGTCATGCAAGACAGGGTTCAACCAGATCACCTCAGTGGAAGGGCGGTGGTGTAGTATTTGCACCAAAGCCAAGAGATTACTCCAAGAAAATGAACAAGAAAGAAAGAGTGCTTGCAATAAAATCAGCACTGACTTCTAAAGTAAATAATGAGAAATTTGTTGTTTTAGACCAATTTGCATTTGATGAGATAAAGACTAAGAAGATGAAAGAAGTGCTTGATAATCTCAAAGTTAATAGGGCACTCCTTGTTCTTGATAAGAAAGATGAAAAGGTAACACTTTCTGCAAGAAACCTTCCTAATGTTAGAACTATTTTATCAAATTCTATCAATGTTTATGACATCCTTAAGTATGATACTTTGGTAATCACTAAGGATGCAGTGGCACAGATTGAGGAGGTGTACGCATAATGGCAGATTTAAAATATTATGACGTAATCATTGCACCTATCGTTACAGAGAAGAGTATGAACTCAATGAGCGATAAAAGATATACATTTAAAGTTCATCCGGAAGCAACCAAGACTCAGATCAAGGAAGCTGTAGAAAAGATGTTTTCAGGTGCTAAAGTAGCCAAGGTTAACACCATGAATTTGGATGGTAAAATGCGCAGACGTGGTACCACAGTTGGTAAGACAGCTAAGATTAAAAAGGCTATTGTTCAATTAACTGAGGATAGTGCCGATATTGAGATTTTCTCCGGACTATAAAACCCGGTTTGTTTAAATACAAGGGATGTAATTAAACATTTACATCATATGAAAGGAGTACAAAACCATGGGAATTAAAACATTTACCCCATATACACCTTCTAGAAGACACATGACTGGTTCTGATTTTTCAGAAGTTACTAAGACAAAGCCTGAGAAATCACTGGTGGTTTCTTTGAATAGAAAAGCCGGACGTAATAATCAAGGTAAAATCACAGTTAGACATCGTGGTGGTGGAGCTAGAAGAAAATATAGAATTATTGACTTTAAGAGAAGAAAAGACGGTATCCCTGCAAAGGTAGCAAGTATTGAGTATGATCCTAATAGAACAGCAAATATTGCATTACTTCATTATGTAGACGGTGAAAAAGCATATATTCTTGCACCATACGGACTCAAGGTTGGAACAACATTAATGAGTGGCGAGAAAGCAGAAATCAAAGTGGGTAATTGCTTACCACTAAATAATATACCTGTAGGTACAGAGGTTCACAATATTGAATTATACCCAGGTAAAGGCGGACAGCTGGTAAGATCTGCCGGTAACTCAGCACAGCTTATGGCTAAGGAAGGAAAGTATGCAACCCTTCGTCTTCCTAGTGGAGAAATGAGAATGGTTCATCTTACCTGCAGAGCAACCATAGGTCAAGTTGGCAATATTGATCATGAGCTGATTACAGTTGGTAAAGCAGGACGCAAACGTCATATGGGATTTCGTCCCACAGTTCGTGGTTCTGTAATGAACCCTAACGACCATCCTCATGGTGGTGGTGAAGGTAAGACTGGTATTGGACGTCCTGGTCCTTCAACACCTTGGGGCAAACCTGCTCTTGGACTCAAGACTAGGAAGCCTAACAAGAAATCCAACAAGATGATAGTAAGAAAAAGAGACGGAGGAACTTACAAGTAAAATAGTAAGGTTCATCCATATAGAATCAATTCTAAGGAGGTTAGAATTCATGGCTCGTTCACTAAAAAAGGGACCATTTGCAGATGAACATTTATTGAAGAAGATAGATGCTCTCAATAAAAGTGGTGACAAGACGGTTATAAAGACTTGGTCACGTAGATCCACCATATTTCCACAATTTGTTGGTCATACGATTGCGGTTCATGATGGAAGAAGACATGTTCCCGTATATATAACAGAAGACATGGTAGGACACAAGCTCGGTGAGTTTGTTGCCACCAGAACCTATAGAGGACATGGCAGAGATGAAAAGAAATCTGCTAGATAAAGATAACTGAATCATGTGGAAGGAGGTATTATCCATGGCTAAAGGGCATAGATCCCAAATTAAGAGAGAGAGAAACGAGATTAAGGACAATAGAGCATCAGCAAAGTTATCTTATGCAAGAGTGTCAGTTCCTAAGGCTTGTTTTGTACTAGATGCAATTCGTGGTAAAGATGTAAAGACAGCACTTGGCATATTAGCATATAATCCAAGATATGCTTCAGGTTTAATAGAGAAGCTTCTAAAGTCAGCTATTGCTAATGCTGAGGTTAAGAATATGGATCCAGACAAACTATATGTTGAAGAATGTTATGCTAACCAGGGTCCGATTATGAAGAGAATTCAACCAAGAGCACGCGGCACCGCTTATCGTATTGAGAAGAGAATGTGCCATATAACTGTAGTGCTTAATGAGAGATAAGGAGGGCAATAATGGGACAAAAGGTTAATCCCCACGGACTAAGAGTCGGAATAATCAATGATTGGGACTCTAGATGGTATGCTGAAAGTGATTTTGCTGATAATCTAGTTGAAGATTATAAAATCAGAAAATATCTCAAAAACAAATTATATAAAGCAGGAATATCCAAAATTGAGATAGAAAGAGCATCTGACCGTTTAAAGATAATAATTTACACTTCTAAGCCTGGTATTATTATCGGTAGAGGTGGCAGTGAAATAGAAAAATTAAAGACAGAGATTCAAAAGCATACAGACAAAAGGCTGAATCTTGAAATAAAGGAAATTAAGAAACCGGATGTTGATGCTCAGTTGGTAGCAGAGAATATTGCATCCCAACTTGAGAATCGTATATCCTTTAGAAGAGCTATAAAATCTACAATGGCAAGAACTATGAAGGCGGGAGCAAAGGGTATTAAGGCATCTGTTGGCGGACGTCTTAATGGAGCTGATATTGCCCGTACTGAATTTTATAGTGAAGGAACCATTCCCTTGCAGACCTTACGTGCTGATATAGACTATGGTTTTGCTGAGGCTGATACTACTTTTGGTAAGTTAGGCATTAAGGTTTGGATCTATCATGGAGAAGTTCTTCCTACAAAAGGAGCAAAAAAGGAAGGGAGCGATAAATAATGTTAATGCCAAAGAGAGTTAAATATCGTAAGCAATTTCGTGGTACTATGGCTGGAAAAGCTTCCAGAGGTAATACAATTG
>JAAYRE010000059.1 GCA_012518935.1 Clostridiales bacterium | reverse complement strand
TCTTCTTTTCTTCCCATCGTATTTACCTCTCTGCGAAAAAGTTTTTCTTTTATTATACTATTTTTTTTGCTGAGAAGCCTACTATTAAGGAGAAATTAGTGCGAAATATTTTTAACTTTCAGAACTGTTTCTCTTAAGGTAACCCTTCGCTGCGTCCCATCTTCTCCCTTAATTACCATGGTCTGTTCGGCTGTGGGAGATACCCAAGAAAAATCTATTTCTGATGTAAGGCCTGCATCTGCAAGCATGGTCTCCCATGAGTTCCTTGCAGCATCATTTTCGCTTGCAAAGTAAATCCTTGAGTTTCCATTATTATTTACAATGATATTCTCATTCTCATAATCTACCATGTTAATGGATACCGGATAAGCTGCGTAGGCTTGTCTGTTACCGATTAATGATAGCAAGACCACCGCAATTCCCAACAAAAATGCTTGATTGACCATCTTCTTAAATATTTTCATCTTCTGATACCTCCACTTTATAAAGCTCTTATGTACCACTAATCAATTTATATATGATACAAGGATTAACTGTTACACAATATGCAAAACAAATTTCTATTATAATATTTATCGGCTTGTGTCTGTTAATACTAAACCTTTTTTGCTAATTAATACATATCTATAAACACTCAGAAAGCTTTTTTATCTGCATTCCTTTGACCTTTGCTCCGCCTTCTGTTGCATCGATAAATTCAATTTCAGTAACATTCTCAATACGATTTTCAATCCACTTTCTATACATATCTAGATTTCTACCAGTGCTTATTAGATTGCCATTAATATCTTCAACCTTTCTAAAATCTGGTGAAGTTATCTTCTTTTCTGCAGCTGTTTCTGAAGCGTGGTTTCTATCATCTGTATATGCCAAATCCAAACCAAGAAATATTATTCGTCTGCATCCCAGCTTGATTCCTATATCCAGTGCTGTTGTACTTACTGAGCCTCCCGTATCATACATTATTAAATTATTTGTCTTTGCATATTCCTCGGCCTTTTTAAAACCATCTTGAAAAGCAATATATTTCTTACCAGAATAATTTTGTGAGATTTTATAATATGATGTAGATAAGAGAAGTATAGGAATTTCAAAGTGCTCTATACCATCAATCTGCCTATAGACATTAGTAGTACCGTCAATTATTATTATAAAGTCTGGATTAATCCCCGCATTTATGAGCTTTTTAAATACTGTTCCCGTTGATAAAATTATTGCATCCTTTGAAACATTTAACAGCTCTTTAAAATTCTTGTCCAAGGAAGGTCCTGCAGCAACAATATATAAGTCCTTTCCTTCAAAATCTCTTTTTAAATCATCTACAATATAATCATAATTAGCAATATTCCTTCTAAAGTTTCTTGTAAGTTCACCTATCTGATTATTAACTGAGCTGTATGCTATAAATATATCCTCCAGCTGCCTTTTAATAGGCTCTACTTGAATATTTCTTAAAGACGGATAATGTATAACAAAAGAGGCCTCATTATTAATCTCTTTTATTTTCTTATTAAGCCCCTCAAACTTTAAATCGTAATGAATAAAAACTCGATCGGAGCTTAGCAAATCACTTAAATCAGAGTAATAAAAGGCAAGCCTGAGTACATTTCAGTCACTTTCATATATATGGATTGTTATGCTTTCATCTATTTCAGCAAGTTCCCTTATATGATAACCAAATCCAAAGCCAAAGACTATATACTCCCCTTTATCTGCACTATACCACTCCCTAGCTAATAGGGCGGCTTCTCGCATAATATGCCCATTACTATGATAGTAGAATTTTTTATTAGACAAAACCTTTGATATAGTCATCAGACCGCAAGATGTGAACTCAACCTCATAGTTATCTATATTAAGATCATATATTCCATCATTTTTAAACTTCTTATATAATTCTTTATCCTTTATAGCGAGCTTATTAATATTATTATCATATATTCCCTCAAATAAAGAAATCCCATCTCTGTTTATTATAATCTCTTGAAGAGAGGTTATAAAGGGGAGCCAACGGTATTCCAGTTCATCAGATAGGAGAATATAGTCTGCACTGTTCTGAACATCAAGTAGTTTGGTCAGGATTAAATTAAGGTAATCCTCTTCTATAACTACCTGCTCTTCATTGAAATAAGAGGTATTGTTTAGAATGTCCTGTGTAGTTTCTAATAAGATATCTAAAGTTTTGGTAAAATACTTTAAACCTTTATAATAATTTTGAATTCGTAAAAAGGAGATGGTTCTATCAATGTATTTTAGTAGACTAATATTATTAAAATATAGTTCTTTCATATTGTTTTGCATTTATCCAACCTTCCTACAAAAAGTATTGTTTCATAATTATCTCTGCCATAATAAAATCCAATTCATCATCAATATCTATGGAGTTTTCTTT
>JAAYRE010000058.1 GCA_012518935.1 Clostridiales bacterium | reverse complement strand
TTGATCCTTCCTATGTAATCTCGGCAGTTCATAGTATTTTGGAAGTATGTGAAAAGGGTGCTATACTAATTATTGAATCTACTGTATCACCAGGGACAATAGATAAGTATGTTCGCCCTGAAATAGAAAAGAAGGGCTACATAATTGGGGAAGATGTTCACCTTGTTCATGCACCAGAGAGAATAATACCAGGGAATATGATTTATGAATTAGAACATAATTCTAGGACAATTGGTGCTGATGAAAAAGATATTGGAGAGAAAGTGAAGGATCTATATTCTAGTTTTTGTAAGGCAGATATTATTGTGACAGATATCAGATCAGCGGAGATGTCAAAGGTAGTAGAGAATACATATAGGGATATAAATATTGCCTTTGCAAATGAATTGGCTAAGATTTGCAGAGTTGATAATATGGATGTATATGAGATTATAAGGATTGCAAATAAACATCCAAGAGTAAATATATTGCAGCCAGGGCCTGGTGTTGGTGGACACTGCATATCAGTAGACCCATGGTTTTTAGTTGGTGATTATCCCGATTTGACTAATCTAATATTAACGGCTAGAAAGACTAATGATTCTATGCCTACCCATGTGCTAAAAAGAATTCGTGACATTATGAGAGAGCATAACATAAAAGACATTTCTAAGGTTGGTTTATATGGGTTGACATATAAAGAGAATGTGGACGATACTAGAGAGAGCCCTACACTGCAATTATTAGAGAGAATGGATGAGCATTTAGCCTTTGGAGTGAAAGTATTTGATCCTTTTGTGAAAGAAAGAATTGTGGATCATCAGTTTAAAAACTTTGAAGACTTTATTAATGAAATAGAAATACTTGTTATTATGGTAGGACATGACCATATAAAAAACAATATGGAACTTATTAAGGAGAAATTGATCCTTGATACGAAGAATGTTTGTAAATTTAAAGGAATGTATAAGCTTTAGGACAATAAGTGAGGTTTTGTTTCTGGATCTTATAAAGGGGATTGAAATGAAAATAACAATAGCTGGAACTGGATATGTTGGTTTATCTAATGCAGTTCTTTTAGCGCAACATAACGAAGTAATTGCGTTAGATATTATTAAAGAAAAAGTAGAGATGATTAATAACAAAAAACCTCCTATTATCGATAAAGAGATTGAAGAATATTTGCAGACAAAAGAATTAAATTTAACAGCAACTACTGACAATTTTGAAGCTTATAATGAGGCTGATTATGTTATTATTTCAACTCCTACAAACTATGATCCAGAGAAAAACTATTTTAATACAAGTACCGTCGAAGCAGTTGTTGCAAATGTATTATCAATTAATCCTGATGCTGTGATGCTTATTAAATCTACGGTACCGGTTGGATATACTGAGGCAATCAAAGAGAAATTTGACACACAAAATATAATCTTCAGTCCAGAGTTCTTAAGAGAAGGAAAAGCACTTTTTGATAATCTTTACCCATCAAGAATTGTAGTTGGAGAGCAGTCTGAGAGAGCTAAGGTCTTTGCTGAACTATTAGCATATGGTGCAATCAAGAAAGACATACCAATTCTTTACACAAACCCCACTGAAGCAGAAGCAATTAAACTCTTTGCAAATACTTATCTTGCACTTAGAGTAGCGTATTTCAACGAGTTAGATTCATATGCGGAAGTAAGAGGTTTAGAAACTAAGCAAATCA
>JAAYRE010000057.1 GCA_012518935.1 Clostridiales bacterium | reverse complement strand
TTTATTCCTTTTCATATCTTTACACAACCTCAATTCCTAAGTAATCTTTAGCATAATAATTCTTTTCTTGAATCTTATACATCTTAGAATATGGTCCACCATTCTTTATCATCTGCATATGTGTACCATGCTCGATTAGCTTGCCATTTTCAAACATATATACCACATCAGCATCCTTGACACAGGATAACCTATGGGAAATTATAATTCCGATTCTATCCTTGGTTGCTTTTAAAATCTTGTCAAATATATCATTCTCCGATATGGGATCAAGGGCACTGGAAGGTTCGTCAAATATAGCTATCGGTGCACTATTCTTGGCAAATGTCCGGGCTACTATGATTTTTTGATATTCACCCCCTGAGAAAAGCTCCCCTTCCTGGTCAAATTCTTTTGTCAGTACCGTATCTATCCCACCTTCAAGGCTGCTAACCTTCTCATATATCCCAGCTTCTTTTAGTGCCTTTATTACTTTTGATTCATCATCCTCCATGCCCATCATCACGTTGTATCGTACGCTACCAGGCATAATCATATAATCCTGGAAAGCACAGGCAAATAGCCTTCGGTACTTTTGCAAGTTATATTCCCTTATATCTTTACCATTAACAAAAATCTCTCCATCCGTGGGATCATAAAGTCTAAGTAAGAGCTTAATAATTGTAGTTTTTCCAGCTCCGTTATGGCCTACAAAGGCTGCATTTATACCCTTATCTATCTTAAAGGATAAACCATCTAGAACTTTCTTGTCCTTATAAGCAAATGATACATTCCTAAACTCAATGGATGATACTTCATTTCCAGGGTCAATTCCCGGATAATCCTCAGGAATGGTCTCTTCATATTCCAAGAATTCTTTTAGGTTATTTATTTGTAGGCTCTTTTCTATGCACATATTAATATTTCTAATGACCCCCACTAATATCCAAGAGGCTGTAACCATAGGCCTTATTAAAATATTTCTTCCATACAGAGCTTTTACCAACTACCGCTTTATCATAATCATCAAATAATACATTATGTATATTAGATAACCTTAGCTCCTTGGAGTAGTCCTTTAGGTACATTACCCTATTTGTATATTCCATAACCCTATTATAGGGTATTGTATCCTTATATCTCTTATTTGCAATCACATTAAGCTTAGGGGCTATAACAAAATTCCCCAAATGAGGTGCTATAAGAAAAATAATTGCAAATTTATCAATTTCAAACATAGCAAAGCCTGCTGCTATGGCACCAATAATACCAGATACAACCTGACTTACATTATTAACCCCTTCACAGATCTTATCACCGGCTCCGTCAAGAGCAATGGAGAATTTATTATAAAATACAGTGTCTTCATAACAAGCAACCTCTACATTCACAGATTTCTTATAAATCATGTTATACATACCCTGAAAAATTATGACCCTCTGCCTGGGTAGCAGTATGTAATCACAATAGTAGAGATAAATCTGTAGTATTAGGCTTACTCCACCCACTATGCCTATTGATATGAATATGGTCTCCAAAGGATACTCCATCTCAATGACATTGAGGATGAATCTAACAAAATAAGCACTGTAAAAGACCCATAATAGACTTCTTATAATCTGCTTAATTATGGAGTTTATTACAAAGCTTTTTGAGAAACCATATGCCAGTCTTAAGAGATAAATAATGTTTTTAAAAGTACCATCTTCTACTTTATCTTTTCCTCGTTTTCCCATGACCTTTACCCCTATTTGTAATTTTTACATAGTGAAACATTTCAAGCTTGTACCTAATAAAGATTATTTAGGCATAGTATAGCAAAACATAGAAGAGATTGCCAGCACTTCCTTCCATAGGATTTTTACCTTTTTAAAAAATGCATTATCGACTTTATTATTTTTTATGCGACAATATTCAACACATTTTTTAAGGTGGTGCATATTATATATTGGAAGCAGAAAATGTTTCCATTATATAAATGGAGGTGAAATATGGATAATTATAAGAATTCTAGAAAATCCATTGTTGTTAGCTCAGAATTTCATGCTAGTAAATGCGAAAAAGATTGTGATGCTGCTGTACTAAAGTCTGATACCTTAACAGGAGCTGAGAACTACCCTTGGCCTGGAGGAGATTTTAAGATACCAAAAGTTCTTTCAGAATTTGTAGTTCAAATTGATTCTGAATCAAAGATTAGACTAAATGAATATGCCTATGAGATTAAGAGAATCGAAAAGCAGGTATTCTTAACACAGTGTAGATATATTAATGCTACCAATAAGGTATTTATTGAAGGATATATCAGAAAAAATATCGAATATGCTGCTAGAGAATGCTCAAAACACGGAAGTATTGCAGGTACCATCAAGGATACCACTGTCCATGTACCTTTTAAAGTTTATACCAAGGTTGACTTCAATGGTAATAAGCCAATCATTATACCTAATCCTCCTTCTATGGTTGCTAGGTATTTTGATGAGAAGAGAATGGGCAAAGACATTCGGGAAGCTGACAGATCTAATGTTGAAATCTTCAATGAGCCTGTTTTCTGTGAACTGGAATGGGCTGCAATATATGATGCAGACATTAACGAAAAGGGTAAACCAATTGATTACTTGCGTAATGAAGAAGAGTTTAATGAATTTACTGATAAGTCCGTTGTCTATCTATGCATTAAACTACTCCAAAAGCAACAAGTTTGTTGGCCATTTCCTTCTATAAAAGACCAAAAGCAGAAACCTTACCCACTAAACACAGAATGGACTACACCAGAATGTTTTGATAAAAAGCCTGACAAAAAATAATATGGCAAAACCAATGCCATTCTAGGCAAATCGCTCATATGTTAACAAGAATGCCCTGAGCTCTTATGAGCCAGGGCATTCTCATCTAGTATTGCTTTATTAGTTTTTTACTTTAAATTGATTAACCAAGGAGTTCAAGCTTGATGCCATATTATTTAACTTGGCAATATTATTGGTTATCTGTATTATGGTAGATGATTGTTCCTGCGCTGTGGCTGATATTTCTTCTATGGCCGCTGAATTTTCCTGGGTAGCTTCTGTAACATTACCAAGCATAACCAAGACTTCATCTTTCCTTTTGTTTATCTCCTGATTGTGATCAATGATTATCTTGATATCATCAATAAGCACCTGTAATCCATCGGATATGTTATAAATAACCTTTTCAGTCTGAGCAACAGTTTGGTTAATCCTATCTACTCCAGCTCTATTCTTAGATATGAATTCCACAGCCTCATCGGACTGAGCTTTCATTTGGTTGATCTTATCTGATATTCTATCTGTTGCTTCTGAGGTTTCATTAGCCAACTTACGTATTTCTTCTGCCACTACTGCAAAGCCTCTTCCTTCCTCTCCAGCACGGGATGCCTCGATACTGGCATTCAAGGCCAAAAGGTTTGTCTGCTTGGCAACATTAGTTATAATTGTGGTGATTTCACCAATATCATTAGAATGATCATTAATCTTATGGATTAACTCCTCAATAATTGCAGTGTTTTTGTTATTCTCATCATTGGCACCTTTAAGATCATTAACAGATGATAAACCCTCATCCTTCAACTCTATATTCTTATGTAATAATAGACCTATCTTTTCACTGGCATCAGCTGTTTCCCTAATATTATCACCTAAAAGATTCAGTTTATTAACACTCTCAACGGTATCCTTATGCTGCTCATCGGATTGGTATGCCACCTGTGATATGGCATTGGCAACATCTGTAGTAGCATCAGAAACCATTTCTGAAGATAAGCTAAGTTCCTGGGCATAGGTAGTTAGGTCTTTGCTAGCATTAATCACCATACTCACCATATCGTTTAAGCTATCAATTAGACGATTAAGTGAATCCGCCAGTAGCTTTGTCTCATCATCTACATCCACTTTTAATTTATTAATAGTTAGATTTCCTTTTGAAACCTCTCCCAGGGAGCTGACTACTTGTTTAATTGGATTTGTAATCTTTCTCGTGATAACAATAACCAGGAATATAGATATGGCAAGGACAACCATAAATCCAATAAAATTATAAAGCATGATAATATCTGAACCTCTAGCTAATTCTGCATCATATATTACTGCACTTACTATCCAGTCCCAATGAGGGAAATATTTGGCATAAACAGTTTTACTATCATTGATGTAACCTAGATCATCTGCTAGTCTA
>JAAYRE010000056.1 GCA_012518935.1 Clostridiales bacterium | reverse complement strand
TATGTTTAACTGAGTAACTAAAACTGCTTCCATTGATCATCCCTCCTAGGAAGAGAATATCAACAAAGGAGCTTTTTGTACATTTTTATTTTCCACTAAAGGGACATTCTTATTATACTATTTACAAACAACAATCTCCTTGCCCAGATATAGAGAATATATAATCATTTCCTTAACCCTTTTACCCAGTATCTGTTCTAGAGCCTTTTTATAATATATCAACTGAACCTTATATCTATCAATAAGCTGATCTTCATGCTGAACTATATCAGATTTATAGTCAAGGAGTACCAGCTCTCCCTCTTCTTCAAAAAAGACATCGATAATACCTTGAATAAGTATAAGTTCTTGGCTATTATTATCAGGATAAATATCCCTTGCAGGAAGCCCTATAACAAATTGCTTCTCTTTATTAAGCTTTCCATCTTTCCAAGCCTTATATATACGTCTGGCAACCTGACTCTGGGTAAAGGCGTAGATGTTATTAAGATTAAGCCTTGCTATATCTTCTTTACTTATGTGACCTAGCTGTACCATATCATCTAGCTGGGCTATTAAATCCTTAGTATCATTCACCTTGCTAGGCATTAGAAGCTCCAGTACCTTATGATATAAAGTTCCCCTATCAGTCCCGGTTATATCTGCTTGTGATCCCTTTATGAATTTAGGTACATACTGGTTATCACTAGGCAGAAGATGCCCTTTTTCCTTATCTGGAAATGTAGCTTCTTCAAATGATAAATCCCCATACGTCTCTTCTGATACCCTATTATCGGATATAAGACCATCAACCTGTTTCTCATAAAGTATCACACTATCCTCATCATCTATGAATTGCCCCATCTTCTTAAGCTCTGACACTGATAACTTGACCCTAAGCCTTGCTTCATCAGAATATGGATAGGTAAAGCTAAGTCTTTCTCTAATCTCCTTCTGAAGATTCTCATCCCGCATCCCACTGTTAATACATTTTCTTATATCTGCAAAATCTTGGCTTAAAAACACCTGCTTAGCCATCTCTGTGGAGACAAGGTCCTGCTTTCCTATAACCTTTATCTTCATATTATCATCAATTCTGTTATTCATGGCTGGAAGCACCAGGTCTAAATAACTTTTAACAGACATAAGTTCAAAGAAAGAAAAGTCCTTTTGTATATATAAATCATCTAGGGACTTTAAATACCCTGTCATAATAAGCTTTTCTTTCGCCCTTGTCATAGCCACATAAAGAACCCTTATTTCTTCTCCTAAGGCATCAATCTGGGTTTTTTTCTGAATAACTTTTTTGAGTAAGGTAGGAACCTTGGTTCTATTTTCTACATCAATATAATCAGGACCAACACCATAATCCACATCAAATACTATGCTTTGTCTTTGATCCTGCATATTAAATTGCTTACTTAAGCCCCCTACAAATACTATAGGAAACTCCAGTCCTTTACTCTTGTGAATACTCATAATCCTTACGGCATTTTCCTGTTCTCCCGATGTTGATGCCTCCCCAAAATCCACTTCGTATTTATGAAGCTTCTCAATATAACGGATAAAATGAAATAGTCCGCTATAACTTCCCTTCTCAAATCTAACTGCGTGGGATATCAGCATATCAATATTGGCCTTTCTACGCTCCCCGCCTGGCATAGCCATGACATAATATCTATAACCAGTCATTTCAAGTACCTTCTGTATAAGTTCATGGATAGGGGTGTACTTTACCATTTCACGAAGTCTGTGAAGTTGATTGAGAAATAGCATAAGCTTATTCTTTAATTCTTCTCTACTCCCCTCCTTGGCATAGGCTAAAGAGGCTGCATACATTGTACTTTTTTTATCTATAAGCCTTATACAGGCCAGTTCATCGGAGCTTAAGCCCACCATGGGTGAATATAATACACCTGCAAATGGTATGTCCTGCCTAGGATTATCAATTATACGAAGCATATTAAGAATGGTCATTATCTCAACCGTTTGAAAATACCCCGTTCCAGTATCAGCATAGGCAGGTATTCCCTCTTGCATCAAGGTATTTACAAACACCTCTGACCAGCCGGACATGGTGCGAAGTAGAATTACCATATCCTTAAGCTCAGCTGGTCTATGGGATAGATTGTCCCTATCAAAAAGCATTAGTCCTTTGTCAGGATCTATAAGCTCTTTTATCCTCCTTGCAACCACCCTAGCTTCCAGTTCCTTTTTAGAATACTGGATATCATCCTCATCTTCAACAAAGCCATTATATCTGCCAATATCACTATTAATATCCCCATCAAGTTCCTCTTCTGTTACAAGAATAAGCTCAACGTCCTTGGATATTCTATCCTTTATATTTTCCATAGCATTACTATAATATTGGGCAACCTCATTATTTTGTTTAGATTCATTATTTCCTTCTATTTCATTGTTTTGTTCTAATTTAATGATTTGTTCTATTTCGTCATTTGGTTCTATATTATCACTTTGTTCTGACCCCTTGCTTTCCTCTATTGAACTGCTTTTCATTAACTCTTCATATAATTCTCCGTACTTCAAAGAAGCGGCATCATCATATATAACACCGCCTATGGGCTCTGTCATTATCTGCTCAAAGATTGCATTAACAAAATCAAGTACCACTTTTCTACTTCTAAAATTCTTATCTAGATCAATTCTCTGGGTTAAATTAATCTTACCCTCATGGTTCTGATTATAGGTTTCATATCTTTTATACTTATCAATGAAAATCTCAGGCATTGCCAATCGAAGCTTATATATACTTTGCTTAACATCACCTACCATAAAACGATTATACTGACCTTTGCCTTCTCTTGAAATACTCTTTAGGATGGTTTCCTGTACCAGGTTGCTATCCTGATACTCGTCAATTAGTATTTCAACAAATTGCTGACTAAGTTCAGTAGCTGCTTTAGTAGGAACAATTTCCCCATCATTATCCTCTATTAATATCTTAAGTGCAAAATGCTCCAAGTCATTAAAGTCTAATAAGTTCTTTTCTTCCTTCTTTGTTCTATAGGCTTCAATGAATTCTAATGTAAGCTCTGATAATACCTCCATAACCTTGCTTACGGACATAAGATCATTAAGCATTTCCTCGGGAGACTGAAAGAAGAATTGAGTATTAAGATCTTTAATACCTTTCTTTACTTCATCTCTCAAAGCCTTTACCTTGTCCTTCTTCTCCTGGGATACTTCCTGTCTTTTTGAAGAAAGTCTGGCATAGGAAATCTTAGAAAAAGCCTCTGCAAAGCCTTCATAGCTAGTCTTCTTCATCAGCTCATTAATCAACTCTCTATCGCTTAACAAAGCAGTTATGTAAGCTGATGGTCCATCTGTCTCATTACATATATCTATGGCCTCTTTATTCTTTTCCTCCAAATCCCTAAGAACAACCCCTACATAATTTAAAAGCTCCTCCATCCACTGAGCCTTATACATATCCTCTAGAGTATGGAAATTAAATGTTCCTTGGATTTTTTTGAGCCAAGCCTTGGGCCAAGGATTACTCATGGCAAAATTATACAATGAAAGCACCAGCTCTTCAACTGGGGCATCTGATTTTGAGCGAGAATAACTTTCTATTAGCAGATGAAAGTTATCATCCCCCTCTTCATACCACCTTTCCAATAGATCAGATATAATATCTGATTTCATTAAAGTAATTTCCGACTCTTCTGCTATCTTAAAGGCTGGGTCCAGGTCAATGAGATGAAAATAATTGCGAATAACATTTAGGCAAAAGCTGTGAATCGTAGTAATATGGGCACTTTGAAGTAGTGACGCCTGTTTTCTAAGATGGGCATTATTAGGCTCATTTATAAGTTTCTTATCTAGAGCCTTACCTATCCTATCTTTCATCTGGGCAGCTGCAGCACTGGTAAAGGTAACCACAAGTAGACCATCTATATCCAGCGGATTATCCCCTTCTGAAATCATAGTAATAATCCTTTCTACCAGCACAGCAGTTTTTCCTGAGCCTGCCGCCGCTGAAACCAATAGATTCTTATTCCTGCTATCAATTACCTTCTTTTGTGCTTTAGTCCAATGCATTATTAGCCACCTCCTCATCTCCCCATATTTCCTGCTTCAATTCCTCCAAAGACTTTTTAGCTAAGTTGCGATAGGAATGCCCCGGAAGCCTTGGGTCAAATCCACAGGCTGTTTTATATTCACAATAATCACAGGCTGTCCTATCCCCCGAACTATAGGGATTTAAACTAGAGTCTCCTTGAAGTATTTTATTCTTATCCGCCACTAGCTTTTGATTGACATAATCCAGTAATGCCATTATTTGCTTACTACTTGCTGTGGAAGAGTTTTTAGAAAGTTCTCCTCCCTTATTAGTATTTACAGGGATAACATTGGACTTTGCCGAAGGCACAAGTGTTCCATCGGGCCCCATTAGCTTCTTATCCATTAATCCGATTATCTCTTTATTATCATTAACCAATCCGTTCATCTTAAGGCTCTTATATATATCCTCATCGACTTCTTCAGATTTAGGCACAATAGGATCGTCTATATGATAATAAAATATTCCTGCAGGAATAATCTCTTTGCTCTTGTGTTGTTTGTTTAGGAAATCCATGGCAGCACTGAGATAAATTGCAAGTTGTTGCTGTAGTCCATAGTAAATGCTTTGAATATCAAATGATGTAGAGCCTGATTTGTAATCAATAACACGAACATATATCTTATCTTCTGTCTCGTATATGTCCAGTCTATCAATCCTACCCTTTAATGAAAGAGTTTCATCTGGTACATGGTAAAAGGGCATCTCGTAGCCGGCTGGTTCAAAGGCTCCTTGCCGTATCTGATTACACAAAGCCCACAAGGTTCTTATAGTAATTCTTTTTAGTCTAGTAATGAGATATTCATTTCTCTTACTACTCTTTAAGTAACTACCTTCAAATTCATCCACTGCCTTTTCTACGCTTTTAATAGCCCATTCTTCCCTGGTATCATCAGGAATGGTATGCCATGTATACTGACTTCGATCCAGCCTCTTGGAAAATTCATCTATAGCTGTGTGAAATATATTACCTATGTCAGGTACAGCCAGTTTATACTCTTTACGCTCTTCTAAAGATAGCCCATAGGACATAAAGTGGGCATATGGACAGCCTGCAAATCGCTCTAATCTGGTAACACTTCCAATTAATTTATCTCCGTATAAAAGATATGCTACTTCTTTGGATATTCCCTTTACCTTATTCACATAAAAGGCTCCGGACATTAGTAAATCAAGTATACGACTTCTCTCTTCATTCTCATTATAATAGTTGAACAGCTCATTAAAGAGAGGGGAAAACTTATCCTTATTGTAGCCTTCACATGCAGCTATTCGTAGATGATCAGATAAATAGGTGATTCCATCATCTTGAAGTATATGCTCCAACCTTATTCCATCCATATCTTCACCTGCATGCACATTTTCACCTGCATGCACATTTTCACCTGCATGCACATCTATATCCTCATTTATAATCTCTAGCTTACTAAAATAGGTCATAATCTTTCCGATTAAAAAGGAGGGAGTTGCCGACTTTCCTTCTTCATTTACCCTATGGTATGTTATGTATAACTTATCCTTAGGCTTGGTCATACTCAGATAAATATAAAAATCCCCTGTAAAGGCCTGTTGTCTTTTAGTTGGAGAAAGTTCAATTCCATTATCCGTAAGAAGCTCTCTCTCCATATCTGAAAGAATTCCTCCACTTCCTATGACCTTGGGAATAATTCCTTCATTAACTCCAATAAAGAACAGTGCCCTAATATCCTTCAACCTTGTTCTCTCAGTATCACCTATGACCACCTCATCCATACCTGGAGGTATTAGGCCTACCTTTGCCTCCATTAAGCCAGTCTCAAGAACTTCAGAAAATTCCTTTAGACTTAAATGTTCATCTCCAACAAGCAATACAATCTGGTCATAGATATCCATTACTATTCGATAAACCTGCTCATATTCTTTGGACATAAGAGGCATATTACTTTCTTTAAAATCATTATTTAGTGTTTCTAGTTTATCCCATACGGTTAGACGTATGCCCAAGTCATAAAGAGCCTTAGTATAGTCCCCTACGGTTTTTTCCTTGTCCTTTAGTATCTCATATAGGGGGTGAATTTCATCAAGGAGTCTTTCTCGTATATCATTTATTTTCTCTAAATCCACTGTTTTCTTTCTTCCAAATGACCTGGTAAATGGCTCCTTATACCGTTTTACTCCCCGTATTCCCATGGCAAGGATATAGTCCTCTAGCAAATCAACATCCTCTTTGGCTATATCACTTAACCCAGACCTCAAATAAGCAAACACACTCTCATAGCTATAATCTTCAGAGACAATCTGTATTGCCGAGCGTAAAAATACCACAAGGGGGTTTCCTAAAATATCTTTTTTGTAATCTATAAAACAAGGTATATGAGCTTTATTAAAATAGTGCTTAGCTATACGCCCATAGCTTTCAATATCTCCGGTAACCACTGCTATATCCTTATAGCGATAATTCTCCTCTCTGACAAGACGCTTTATCTCCCTAACCACATATGCAATTTCAGCTTCTGGGTTCTTAGCTGCATGTATACTTATCTCTTCCTGTTCCTTATTATATACCTGGTAAGGGTATCGAAAGAGGTTGTGCTCTAAGAAGGCTAGAGCTGGAGAATTGCGAAAACGATAGGGTAGATTAACACCATTACCCCTTGTGTCTTTTCCATCGTCACTAGCTTGGACATAGATTGGTTCCTCTATGGCTGTATTAGTATCCTCTGCAATTTCATATAGTTTTTTTATGGTCTTGCTACTTAGTCCAAACAGCTGATATTCTTCAACTCCTAATAAAGACTCCCTAGGGTCAATGGTTACAGTGATCATTACCTTTTTAGTTAGAGCCATCATCTTAGCCAAGATCTCATTCTGACATGGAGTAAATCCTGTAAACCCATCTAGACATATAACACTGTTTTTAAGCCAGTCTGACTTGTCAATCACCTTGCTAAGTACAACAAGAATCTCTTCAGCAGTTATATATCGCTCCTTCATAAAATCAGAAAAACCATCAAATATTGTTCGGATATCCTGAAGCTTTGCTTTTAGCAAGGGTTTTTTTGATGATATATCCATCATATAATCAAAGTCCTTAGGCTTAACATTGTATTGATAAAACTCGGACAAAAGAGATTTTAGCTCATCTATAAAACCTGGCTTTTTTACCCCTGAGCCAAACAATATTAAATCCTTTCTTTTCCTTGCGACTACCCTACGGATTACCATGCTCTTTCCTGTATCCTCAAGAATTGGAAAGTCATTACCACCTACTTCGTCAAAAATTCGGTAAGCAAAGCGCATAAAAGACAGGATATCCACATTCATGACTCCGTGATTGGGGTGCATGGATACGATATCCTTCTGAGTTTGCAAGGTGAATTGTTCCGGTACAATTATAAGATAATTGACATCGGGATTTTGCATGGATTCTTTAATAATATTTTGATACATTTGATAGGACTTGCCTGAACCGGCACTTCCTAGATATAACTGCAAAGACATACACAACCCCCATTCTTATGATATTCCCATAATACACATTTAGAAAAACTGCCCTATTTAAAATAAATCATATAAAATTATTCTAATTCAAATTGTCTGCATAAATTAAACTACTGCTTAATAATATATAATAAGATTAAGACAATGAAGCATATATGCTCTGGAGGATAGAAATGGCAAAGACTAAAATAGTCGTTATCCAATTAAAAGAAATCATATATACAATTATATTTGCTGCTTTAGGTATTCTTCTTATCCTACTACTGATATTTATGTTCAGTGGTAAAGACAAAGAAGATTCCGACACCCAAACAAGCCTCTATAAAGCAGGAGTATGGACGTCTTCCATTCCCCTGGGTGATACGGTAATTAATCTTGAAGTGGTAACAGATCAAGACCATATTAATTCCATTCGAATCGTTAATATTGACGAGACAATTACTACAATGTATCCTCTTGTGGAGCCTGCCTTAAAAGAAATCGAAGCACAACTATGTAATGACGTCCCTATTGATCAGTTAAAACTTAAGGAGGACAGTAGATATACCCAAACCCTCCTTATCGAAGGAATTAAGACTGTGCTCGATAAAGCTAAACCCACACCCTAGCCATACTTACATAGCACCTTCTTAGAACAACATTCTACAAGCCAAAGCTAGTACAAAACAACTGCTTGCTTATAGAATGTTGTTCTATTTATATATACTTATGTATAATAAAAATCTATAAATAATACTTTTTATAGGGCGATTCTACATCCAAGTATGTAATTCCAATTATCCCTGGACCTGTATGTGCACCAATGGCACAACCAACATAATTCTCTAGAAAATGCTCACAACCATATTTGTTTTTTAACATATCTTTTACGTCTTCCATGGTCTGTGCATCATCCCCATGAACCACTCCAATTACCTGATTTTTTAAATCCTTACCTCTTTCTCCTACTATATCTACTATACGTTTTAAAGATTTTTGCCTTCCCCTAACCTTTTCTATGGCAACTAAGGCTCCATCATCATTAATCTCAATAATTGGTTTAATGTCTAGCAAACTTCCAGCAAGAGCTGAGGTTTTACTAAGGCGACCACCTTTTAATAAATACTCCAGTGTTTTTACAGTAAATATATGATCCATATGGTCACAATGCCAATTAATAGCTTCGATTATTTCTTCTTTGCTGGCACCGGCTTCTTGCATCTTAAGGGCATAATAAGTTGCCAGTCCGAATCCCATAGAAGCACACTTTGAATCAATAATAGTAAGTTCAAAATCTGGATATTCTTCTATTAGTTCTGATTTTGCAATATTAGCAGCGTTAAAGGTCCCTGCTATACCTGTAGAAAAGCAAATATATATTACTTCATCCCCATTCTTAGCATATGGTAAAAAGTTTTCATAGAACATAACGGAATTAATATGGTATGTCTTAATATCCTTTCCCGATCTTAGTACATCATAAAACTCTTCAGGAAATATAGTTTTTCCATCAAAATAATCCTTTTCATCAATTACTACTGGTGTAGGTATAAGGTGCAAATTGTATTTTTCTATAATCCATTTTGGTATATCTGATGCTGAATCAGTTATAATTTTAAGTGCCATAATAATCTCCTTCTCTTCGTACATCTTATTAAATCTAGTCAAATGTTATTCAGTAATCATATCCAGTTGTTCCAACCACAAATCAGCTTTCCCATCACTAGGCATTAGTAGATTCCCTCTAGGAGAAATTGATATGTCGCTTATCTTTGGCCCGTCTGGAAGGCAGGATCTTTTATATTGTTGAGAAAAAAATCTCTTATAGAATACTTTTAACCACTTTAAAATATCATTATTGCTATAGGTTTTTGCAAATGCATTCTTTGCTAGATGATATACCTTTTTCGGTGTGAATCCATACTTAAGAACATAATACATAAAGAAATCATTAAGCTCATAGGGTCCTACAAAATCCTCTGTCCGTTGTGATATTTCCCCTTCATCTAAGGGAAGTAGCTCAGGACTTACCGGAGTATCTAATATATCTGTCAGCACTCCCGATAGTTTTTTGTTATCAGTAGTATTGGCAATATATTCTACCAAGAGCTTGACCAAGGTCTTTGGAACTGAGGAATTTACACCATACATAGACATATGGTCCCCATTATAGGTAGTCCATCCAAGTACCAGCTCTGACATATCACCAGGACCTATCATCAATCCTTTATGCATATTAGCTAAATCCATCAGAACTTGGGTTCTTTCTCTGGCCTGACTATTCTCATAGGTTATATCATGATTATTAAGATCTTGTCCTATATCTTTAAAATGCTGATATATAGCATCTTTGATTGGTATTTCTATAAGGGTTGCCCCTATACATTCTGACAGAGCCCTTGCGTTATTATAAGTACGGGAAGATGTTCCAAAGCATGGCATAGTTACTGCTAGTATCCCTTTCTTATCTAACCCCAACAAATCAAATGCCCTATCTATCACCAATAAGGCAAGGGTGGAATCCAAACCACCTGATACTCCAATAACAGCACATTTACTTGTTACATGGGCTAGTCTTCCCTTTAACCCCATGGCCTGGATCATAATAATATCCTTGCATAGTCTGTCCCTGTCCCTAGTATCTTCCGGGATAAAGGGAGAAGTACTTATCTTTCTGCTTAAGTCATAAGCTTTTAGCTCATAATCTTTCTCGGATAATGAAAATGGAATCCGAATATATCCAGTATTATCATGATCTGCTACAGTAACCATTCTCTTTCTCTCACTAATTATAGCAACTAAATCCAGCTCACTATAGATTAATTTATATTCAAATGGTTCTGATTCATTAAGAATGATGCCATTCTCAGCTATAAGGTTATGCCCTCCATATACAGAATTAGTGGTAGACTCTCCCTCACCGGCATCTGCATATATATATCAGCAGGTTAATTCCAGGGAGCTACTTTTTATGAATTGTCTACGATAATCTGCCTTTCCTATAAGTTCTTCACTGGCAGATAAATTAACCATTATGGTAGCCTTGGATGCAAAATTAACCTCTCCTATACCTACCTCAATGACATAATTAGGTATATTAATACATTCAAATATCTGCTTTGATCCAAAGTATACTTCCTGTCCCAAAAAATTTACCTTAACAGCCTCTTTTCTGCCATGGGAAAAATATCTTGCTTCGTAAGATGGGATGTTAACCTTGGGGACTAAGCCCAATATTTTACCCCCTTGTATTACAGCTGCTGTATTATATAATTCTCCCTGATATTCATAGGGAAAACCTACTATTACAACTATCTCCTTGTCCTTGGTAAAATTAGCAATTTGTTTTATATTTTCCTTTGCATAACGAAGGAGAGCCTCCTGAAAGAACAAGTCTCCACAGGTATAGCCTGTAATATAAAGCTCAGGAAATACAATAAGCTTTATATCTTGTTTTTCCGCCTTTTCAATTGTTTCCATTACTTGTTTTCCATTGAACTTGCAATCTGCCAGCCTAATCCTCGGGGAAGCAACTGCAACTCTTATAGATCCATGCTTCATATTATCTCATTCCTTCATATCTAAGGTGAATTCATCAACTAGACCTTATATTATTTGCTCAGATTATAGCATATTATAGACCCATTATAAATTCTTATTGAACAAATTACAAGTAAAGTATAAAAACACCATAAATAAAAAAGCGGCCGTAGCCGCTCTTATCTTTAGTAATTACCCGAAATGCCGGTTCTTGTATTTTGACTCCTAGCTAAGCTAGGTGGGTAACCGCATGTAAGCTTCTGCCTTCCGCTGACTTTGACGGCTTGACATCCACCTACAAATGTAGGAATCCCTTATTACATCATGTAGGTTCAAAATAACAAGAGTATCGAACATCTCAGGAACTTAATTTAATTATATTATAATGTATAACTCATTGTTTTTCAAGGTTATTATCTTATTTTTTAATGGTATTTATAGGGACGACTATTGAAATTCTTCCATGTCACTTAAAGGAAAAATAAATGCAAATGTACTACCTTCACCAATCTTAGAGCTTACTTCTATATTGCCTCCATGTTTTAAGGCAATCTGCTTCGCTATGGAAAGACCCAAACCGGTTCCGGAATCATTTTGTTTAAGATTTGACTTGTAAAATTTTTCAAATATATTTGCTAACTCGTCTTCATCCATTCCCATTCCTTCGTCTCTGATCGATACATATATTTTGTCCGATTTTGATATATTTATGTAAACAGTCTTACATTTATCAGAGAATTTAATGGCATTATCTAATATAACCATAAACATCTGTCTCAACCTGTCATAATCACCTAACATCATTATAACATCCTGATTCTTGCTTATATCGATTTTTATTTTTTTCTTCTCAGCTATAGCACCTGCACTACGATAAATGTCATCAAATATTTGGACTAGATTAACTGGTTCCTTTTCAATCACAAAATCAGGATTTTGCATTTTTGATAATATCATCAAATCTCCTACTAGTCGTTCCATACTTTTACATTCTATAAGCATCCTATCATAGTATTGATTTACTTTTTCCTGATTTGTAACTACTCCATCCACCAAAGACTCTGTATATGCCCTTAAGACCGTTATAGGTGTTCTAAGCTCATGGGATACATTTGCAAAAAAATCAAGTCGCATTTGATCTAAATTCTTCCTCTGAATATCATTCTCTAAGAGCTTTTCAGACAGAATATCTACGGTTTTAGCCAAATCTCCAAGTTCGTCATTTCGTTTAATACCAGTCTTAGAATGATAATTGCCTGCTGCCAGAGAAAGAGCTGTTGCTCTCATCCTAGATATAGGTAAGGCTAGCTCAGTTGCAAATATAATAATTATAATAAATGAGATTGCCAAAGCAACAACACTACTAATTACAATCAACGATATACTATCATCTATAACATCTTTAATACCCTTTACTGGGGATTTTAGTAGTAAAGCACCTACAACTTCTCTGTTAACTCCTAAAATAGGAACTGATACAGTAATAGTCTGAGTTTGATAAATCTCATCATCAGCAACACTGTATTCACTTTGATTCATAAAAGCACTATCAACCAAAACAAGATATTCCTTATAACCAACAGAAAACTCCTCATAAGAATTAGTTTCCAATAATGGACTCATGGGGATAATAGCATTTGGATTAGAAATAGTCCATATATCCAATCTCATAACCTTCTGCTGATTACTAATATATCCTAAAAACCCACTATAATTTTGGGTATTAATATAGTTGGTTGTTATCATATCAGAGATGTTAACAGCCTGCTCCATTAGTTGTTCTCGGGAGTTTTTCATGGTTGTATTCTTATATAGCTGAGTAAAAATTAGACAAATTAAAACAGCAGTCACAAGAAGCATTACTGCATAGTTCAAATACAGCTTGAAAAACAATCGGTTATAAATATGAACCTTGTTTTTTTTGGCCATAACTTATTGCATCCTCCACCTTTAAGGTTGTATTACTCTTTTTCAATGATTTCAAATTTGTAGCCCACACCCCAGATGGTTTTTATAGTCCATTCCGGATGTTCTACTGCATCTATCTTGGCACGAAGTCTCTTTATATGAGAATCCACAGTTCTACTGTCACCAAAATAATCAAATCCCCAAAGGCTATCCAAAAGATTATCTCTGGTAAATACCTTGTTGGGGTTACTTGCAAGAGTCCACATGGTCTCAATCTCTTTTTTAGTTAGGGCGATTTTCTTTCCGCCTATATGTAAAGTATATTCTTCTAAGTTAATCTCTAAGTTGCTGATAGTAATAACATCCTCTGAGGAGTTGTCATTTTTATTGTTTGTCATCCTTCTAAGAACTGCTCTTACTCTAGCCATAACTTCTCTTGGGCTAAAAGGCTTTACTATGTAATCATCAGCTCCTATGTCAAGTCCCATAATCTTATCAAAGTCTTCGCCCCTGGCGGTAATAAGAATTACAGGTACATTTGACTTGCTTCTTATCTTTCGGCATACCTCATATCCATCTTCTTTTGGCATCATGACATCCAGCAATACCACATCAGGACTATATTCATTAAATAATCTAATAGCTTCCTCTCCATCTGCTGCTACTATAGGTTCAAATCCTTCCATTTTAGAATATGTGGATAAGATATCTGTAATATCATGATTGTCATCTGCTATTAAGATATGCTGCATAATAGATTCCTCCTTTTATATTGTTACAATCTTTTCATTAGTGTGGCATAATTTCTAAAAATATGTCATGATTCCATACATTGCATACAGTATTATTATATATTATCTGTATATCATAAACAAGTAGTAAAACTTAATCATTTTTACATCTAATTCCAAATTAAATTATATCTCAAGTATTTGTTATAAATATTTAACAATTTAATGACATAATGACACTTTTCTGACAAAATCAAATGCTATATTTAATCTAGAAAATAGGATGTGACACGTAATTCAATTTGAATTGGAGGAAGTGCCATGAAAAAGAGCTTTTTAAATAAGTGTTTAATTTTCTTTGGCTTACTTCTTTTCTTTACTTTTTTGCCACAAATTATGCCAACCTCAGTTAGTATAGCGCGGGCATCAGAAATCGAAAAGGAGAAAAATAATGAATATAGGCTGAAACTCGATACTATAACCTTACCTAGAGGTAAATCATTTGCTTTTAAGGTTTATAATGTTGAGAATGATGCAAAGGTTAGCTTCAAGTCCGCCAACCCTGAGATTGCCTCTATCAATGAGGACGGATTACTTATAGCTAATAAGGTAGGTCAGACTACAATTACTGCAACCGTCAGACGAGGACTTTCCTCAACTTCACTGACCTGTGAAGTAACCGTAGGGCCTCCTGCCTTTAGTATTAAGATTACAAAGCCTATCATCATATTGGAACCAAATCAAAATTATATGTTAGAGGTTATAATAAAGCCTACTAATACTGTGGAGCAGGGCAAGTTTTCAGTCCGTAATTCATCAATCGCATCTGTTAGTTCAGGTGGCCGTGTAACAGGCAATAATCTAGGTATGACTTATATATTTGCTGAAATTGATTACACTAATCCAGATGGAAGTCGCAAATTTGCTTCCTGTAATGTCATAGTTGCTAAACCAGAAGATGTATCTCTTTTAGAAGAATATTTTATTAATAATTCTGAACTAAATGGTATCCCTGAAGCTGAGTTATCCAGTGCATTACATGAATTTTTTAATTCTTATTATAGCACTGTTGCTGATTCAGAAGCCGACACAGCCACTTCTGAAACTACAAACGAAACTTCAAAGTCTACACAATCGGCTACGGGCACACCATTAAAAACAGAAGCTATTACTGATAAAACAACAACTGATACAAATATTACTAGCAAATCAGCAATTGATACTGCTACTAAGGTGGCTGAACAAGCTAATACTCCTGCTTCAAGCACAACTAACCTAGCTAATGCACCTGAAACTAGTGTAGCAAGTGTAAAGATTACAGAGACTATTATAGATGCATTGGATAAGTTTTTAAAATCAAAATTTAATTAAATAGAACACACTTTTCTACTATATGATAAAGCCTGTCATAATGACAGGCTTTTTTGTTTATAGGAAAGTTTAGGTGTAAATAGAATAGGTGTATAGTTTTATCACATCTCATCTCATATTCTCATAATGTATTAGTGAATAATTTTTTGAGGTTTTGACTATGAATGATTTATCTTCAAACCCTAATAGACAAAAGGATAACAAGATTATCCGCCTATACCCTACGGAAATGGGTACGCAATCCCTTGGAAGGCTACAAGTCCGTTGTGTAACCCCCAATCTGACTCCCATTGAAGGAGCAACAGTTAGTATATCAACACCGGATCAACCGACTGTAGTTATAGAAGAACTGATAACAGATGTATCTGGAATAACCCCTGAAATCGAACTTCCTGCCCCTTCTATTGATTATAGTATGGAACCCTCACAAGTACAACCCTATTCAAATTATAACATCATGGCTAATCAAGCTGAATACACTCCTGTAACTGTAGCTAACATGGAAGTCTTTGCAGAAGTAACCTCCATCCAGGAGACAACTATGGAGCCTGTGAATCTTCCTAATGCTGAAGGTTCACTTTATGTTATTCCACCCCACACCTTATTCGGTGATTTTCCACCTAAAATAGCCGAACCGGAAATTAATCCCGAAGCAGAAACTGGGGAAATCGTACTCCGTAATGTTGTCATACCAGAATTTGTTATTGTACATGATGGACCGCCTACTGATGCTTCAGCAGCAAACCACTACGTTAGGTTTAGAGATTATATTAAAAATGTTGCTTCCAGTGAAATCTATGCCACCTGGCCTGAAGCAACCATTCAGGCAAATGTATTGGCTATATTGTCATTCACTTTAAATCGTGTATTTACTGAGTGGTACCGTAATCAAGGTTTTAATTTTACCTTAACATCTTCTACTGCCTTTGACCACAAATGGGTTCCCGGTCGTAACATATATGACAATATCAGTCTTATAGTGGACTCCCTCTTTGTAAATTATCTGTCAAGACCAAATGTAAAGCAACCCATTCTAACCCAATATTGTGACGGAAATAGAGTGCAGTGTCCTAATTGGATGACCCAGTGGGGCTCAAAAGATTTAGGTGATCAAGGATATGATGCCATCAGGATCCTAAGACATTTTTATGGTGAGTCTATATTTATCAATACAGCTCCGCAAGTCTCCGGTGTACCTGCCTCTTGGCCAGGTCATAACTTAGATATCGGAGCAAGCGGAGATGATGTAAGAATGATTCAGGAACAATTAAATGCAATTTCTGATGTCTATATTCGGATTCCTAAAGTAGCTGTAACAGGTCAATATAATCAACAGACAGCAGATGCCGTAAGAGAATTCCAGAGAATCTTTAATATGCCTGCAACAGGTATCGTAGACTTTCCTACCTGGTATAGAATATCAGGAATCTACGTGGCAGTAACAAGAATAGCTGAATAGTCCTTTTAGCCTTCAAGTGCCATTTTCTTAATATGGGCCAATCCATGTCTAACTTCAGGTATTGCCAGAATCAATAAGGTTAAGATAGCTTCAGGTACTATATAGGAAGCATTATAGGTCAACGAATAAACAATGACATTCTTCCCTCCTGCATACTCATTAAAGTAGATTATACCTGTTAACACATGACAAATATATCTCCCGCCAACACCTAAGAGATAGCCTTTGATGATGCCATATTTTGATTTGGAAAAGACTCCAGCAAGGCCAAGACAACCGAAGGCTATTGGATAATCAAGTAATGGCTGTATCAGTGTAACTGCATAGGGTTTTAGGATAAAGTCCAAGATACCATAAGCCACACCAGTTATAATACCAACTTTTGTGCCATAAAGATAACCTATAAAGCATATAAAAAACATTCTAAACAAGGTTATTGAACCTCCAAAGGGAAATTCATATACTGTAAAGACTGATGTAACAACAGCCAGGGTCATGGCAACACTTGAAAATGCCACTTGCTTTGCATTAAGTTTGGCTTTATTACCGCTTAAGGCAAGTAAGGCCACAAATAGCAGGATAATTATGATAAGCAAGGCAAGATTCCCTGCTCTTGTAGGATAATAACTCCCACCTTCTACATCTGTAACAATTAGAATATCAAATATTTTTTTTACCATTAAAAAACCTCCTTAGATTTACTTAGGAGGGGACACTTGATGATTGCTTCCTTACGCCGGTATTATCCGGATCAAGTAGTGAGGGTCAGTATAGCAGATTGCTTATCTTGCCATACCTCTCAGCTTTCGCTCCCCTAGCTAAATAATATTATGTATTTGATTTATTGGATTATAATATATGATTTCTAGCCTATTGTCAATATAAATATATACTTCTGCACTTAGCAATGCAAAATTAGTTATCAAAAAGCTGTGTAATACTGTACACCTTCGTAACAGTATTACACAGCTACTGCATTTATTCTATCTATTTGCTTATATTACATCATACCCATTCCGCCGCCACCTGCAGGCATAACAGGTTCATCAGACTTTATGTTCACAACTACAGATTCTGTGGTTAATAATGTAGAAGCAATACTTGTTGCATTCTGCAGAGCACTCCTAGCAACCTTAGTCGGATCTAAGATACCTGCATCAACCATATCTACATATTTCTCTGTTAATGCATCAAAACCAATTCCGTCTTTGCTATCTTTTATCTTATTAACAATTACGGAACCTTCTAATCCTGCATTTTTAGCGATGCAATATAGAGGTGCCTCTAAGGCTTTAAGGATGATGTTTACGCCAGTCTTTTCATCACCTTCTAAGGTCGCAGCTAATTTTTCAACTTCCTTAGCAGCATGAATAAATACTGAGCCACCACCTGCTACAATTCCTTCTTCTACTGCTGCTCTAGTAGCTGCAAGTGCATCTTCCATACGTAGCTTGCTTTCCTTCATCTCTGTCTCAGTAGCTGCACCAACTCTAATTACAGCTACGCCACCGGATAACTTAGCAAGTCTTTCCTGTAATTTCTCTTTATCAAATTCTGAAGTGGTTTCTTCAATCTGAGCCTTAATCTGATTAATTCTGGCATCAATTTCAGCCTTCTGGCCTTCGCCATCAACAATAATTGTATTTTCTTTTTGTACTTTAACAGATTTAGCACGACCAAGCTGATCCATAGTGGCTTCCTTTAAGTCAAGTCCAAGCTCATCTGTTATAACAGTACCACCTGTAAGAATTGCAATATCTTGAAGCATTGCTTTTCTTCTGTCACCATATCCTGGAGCTTTAACTGCTACACAGTTTATTGTTCCTCTTAATTTATTAAGAACCAGAGTGGTAAGAGCCTCCCCTTCAACGTCTTCAGCAATAATTAGTAATCTTGCACCAGATTGTACTACTTGTTCAAGTATAGGTAGAATTTC